>NZ_JBAIYR010000016.1:0-19980 GCF_036763145.1 Desulfovibrio sp. 1188_IL3213
CGTCGCCGCGCCCCTGGCTTCTGGCCGGGGGGCTGAGCGCGGAAAATGTGGGGCAGGCCCTGAGCCGGTGTTCGCCCGATGGACTGGATTTCAATTCCGGCGTGGAGGACGCGCCGGGACAGAAAAATGCGCAAAAGCTGGCGGCCGCTCTGGCGGTAGCCGCAAAACAGAAAGGCAATAGGTATTTGTCATGAAGAACAGATATTTTGGTGAGTTCGGCGGCTGCTTTGTACCCGAATTGCTCATGCCGCCGCTGATGGAAGTGGAGGCCGCCATGCGCGACATCTACCCCACGGAAGCGTTCCAGGCTGAACTGGAAGACCTTCTGCGCAATTATGCCGGTCGTGAGACGCCGTTGACCCATTGTCCCACCCTGTCGCGGGAACTGGGTTTTGACCTCTGGCTCAAGCGTGAGGACCTGCTGCATACGGGTGCGCACAAAATCAACAATACCCTGGGGCAGGCCCTGCTTGCCAGATATATGGGCAAGACGGCCCTGGTGGCCGAAACCGGGGCCGGGCAGCACGGTGTTGCCACGGCTGCTTCCGCGGCCCGTCTGGGGCTGGAATGCACCATCTATATGGGGGCGGAAGACGTGGAGCGGCAAGCTCCCAACGTCATGCGCATGAAGCTGCTCGGCGCCACCGTGCACGCGGTGGAAAGCGGCACGCGCACCCTCAAGGACGCCATTAACGAAGCCCTGCGCGCCTGGATAGGCAGCCAGAAAACAACCCATTACTGTTTTGGCACGGCTGCGGGGCCGCATCCTTTTCCGCTGCTGGTGCGCGAACTGCAAAGCGTCATAGGCCGTGAAACGCGCGCCCAGATGATGGAAAAAACCGGCCAGCTTCCTGATGCCATCGTGGCCTGCGTGGGAGGCGGATCCAATGCCATCGGCATGTTTCATCCTTTTCTCGATGATGAAAAGGTGCGCATTGTGGGCGTGGAGGCGGCAGGAACCGGCGAGCCGGGCTGCTTCAATTCCGCGCCGCTCAATCTTGGGGTTCCCGGCGTGCTGCACGGTGCGTACAGCATGCTTTTGCAGAATAATGACGGTCAGGTGGAACCTTCGCACTCCATTTCCGCCGGCCTGGATTATCCGGGCGTTGGCCCCGAGCATTCCTGGTTGCACAAGACGGGTCGCGTCCATTACGGCATGGTCAAAGACGCCAATGCGCTTGCGGCCTTTCAGCGGCTTTGCCGCGCCGAGGGCATTTTGCCCGCCCTGGAATCCTCACACGCACTGGCATGGGTGCTGGACCATCCGCATGAGTTCAAGCCCGGCCAGCAGGTGGTGGTCAACCTTTCGGGCCGAGGCGACAAGGATCTCGGTATTATCAACAAAGCCCTGGGCTTTGCCCGGGAGCAGGACGAGGTGTAGTCATGAACCTGCTTGAAGACAAGATACGCAAGGCCAATGCCGCCGGACGCCCGGCCCTTATTCCCTTTTTGACCGCAGGCTTTCCCGACGGCGCAACATTCTGGCCCACAGTGATGGAACTGGATGAAAACGGGGCCGATGTCATTGAAATAGGCGTGCCGTTTTCCGATCCCGTTGCCGACGGCCCGGTGGTGGAAGAGGCTTCGCGGCGGGCGCTCAGTGACGGGGTAAGCCTGCGTGGCATTCTTACGGAACTTGCCGAGCGCAAGGGCCTTGTCAAAGCCGGGATTGTGCTCATGGGCTATCTGAATCCCTTTTTGCAGTACGGTTACGAAAAACTGGCGCACGATGCGGCCAGAGGCGGCGTGCATGGCTTTATTGTTCCTGACCTGCCGTATGAAGAGTCCGGCCCGCTGCGCAGCGCCCTGAAAAAAGAGGGCATCGCCCTTATCCCGCTGGTGGGGCCAAATACCAGCGCCGAGCGCATGGCTCTGTACGCCGGGGAAGGCGAGGGCTACGTTTATGTGGTTTCGGTCATGGGCATTACCGGGGAAAGGGCGGACGTGGCTCCGCAGGTGGCCGATACCATGCGCCGGGCGCGTTCTGTTTTCCGTCTTCCCCTGGCCTTGGGCTTCGGCCTGCGTGAGCCGGGGCAGATCAAGGAACTGCCGCAGGACGCCAGGCCCGACGCCGTGGTTTTCGGCAGTGCGCTGCTCAAACACCTTGACGAAGGCCACAGCGCCGAAGAGTTTATGGCCCGCTGGAAATAGGGCGGATCAGCTTGGAAAAATCTGGAGCGGCTAACAGTCAGAGAAGGTTTGAGGTGAGACTGCTCTGGCGCCTGCGGGGCAAAACTCCGGCACGCGCCATATGCACCCGTCGCAGCCGCTGCCCGCGATCCCGATAAAGGCGGCAGTGCCATGCCATTGCGCGGCAAGAGCAGTTTACGAATGAAACGAGTCAACTGCTCTGCAAGGATTTTCCTGAAAATCCTTGCCACGAAATGCGAGCAGGCAGGCTTTTGCCTGCCGCAAGCAAGCATTTCAAGTGTTAAATGCTCAAATGTCGTGGGTGAGTACCGCGCAGGTTTAAGAGAGTATTGGGCGTCAAAGGGAATATGTTCTGGTTCAGGCCGCGCTGACGGCAGCAAGGTCTTCTTTCGAAAGCGGAAGAAGACCTTGTTTTTCAAAAAATAATTCATGGTATTTTGATAGGAAACAATGGGTTGGCGCAAGGTTCAAAAATAGTTGCACATCAAAAAGGGGATAGGGATAAAATTGTTCTTGACTTTGAAATTCAATTTCAATTATAAAGGAGCTACGCGATTCATCCCAACAGCGTTTGCCGCCAAGCGGCAACATGACAAGGAGCGAAAGTATGTGCGTCACCCTTATAGGCGGCATGGACAGGCTGCATAAAGATTACATAGCTGCAGCCAAGGAAAAAGGCCACTCCCTCAAATGTATCAGCCGTAACGAGCGTAATTTTATCGACAAGATCGGCAATCCTGATGCCATGATCGTTTTTACCAACAAGATTTCGCACGAAGCCAAGCGAAAGGCTGTGCAGGTAGCCCGTTCTCGCAATATTCCCTTGCAGATGGTACACTCCTGCGGCGTATCCTCATTGCGGGAATGTCTGCGCGTATCCTGAGAACATTTTTCCTTTGCGGACACACATCTCCAATATGACGTGGTGCTCTCCGCGATATTGCAAAGCGTGAACATGTTGCGGCCAGGTCTGGTTCAGGGATTTTGTTCCGGCAGATATCGGCGCAGCTTCCTGATGGGATCTTCCAGAGTATAACCTGAAAATATTCACGATCTTCGGAGCGGACATGCCAGGCTGATGACCTTGCAGGCCGTGTGCGAACGGATGTTTTTGAACCGAGCCTGCGAGTTTTATGACATGGTGAAAGAGAGCCTTGATTAAAACGTTACATCATTCATAGGGAGAGTCCTTATGACTCCAATGCATTGCCCGGCTGCCGGAAGTTTCTTCCACAGCCGGGCAAGTTTTATTATGATAAAAACTTTGTTTATAAGTAGTGAGATACAGCGTCGAAGCGCAAAAATATGTTGGCGCAGCTTGACATTTCATGGCTAACCATATAAACCCGCTAGGACTTTGGAATTCATTTTCATTTCTTTTCCAAGGGCATACAGACTTTTCTTTTAAAGGCGGCAGCACAGGCGCCCGGCCGGTCACCGGGTATGGGAAGCTCCCGGAGTCGCCATACTTTAGAATTTTCAGGACGGCTAGTATGAGCAATTTTTCCGGCACGGTCAGGGCTGATGCTCTGCAGGGGCGCTTTTGCGTTTTTTGCGGAGAGGGGAGGGCATTTCAATGAGCGAGATGAAAAATTCCGGCACTGGCGCAAACGGCCATGAGCATAACCACGGTCACGGTCATGAACACGGGCACGAAAGTGGTCATGCCCACGCGCATGGTCACGGTCATGACCACAGTCACGGCCTGCGTATTGCCTTGGCGGGCAACCCCAACTGCGGCAAGACCACGGTGTTTAACGGCTATACCGGGGCGCGTCAGCACGTGGGCAACTATCCCGGCGTTACCGTTGATAAAAAAGAAGGCCATATCATCGTGGACGGCACACACGTCACGGTGGTGGACCTGCCCGGAACCTATTCGCTGACCGCCTATTCTCAGGAAGAGCGCGTGGCCCGGCAGGAACTGGCGGGCGACAATGTGCAGGCGGTTATTGACATTGTTGATGCCTCTGCCCTTGAGCGCAACCTGCTGCTGACCGTGCAGATGCTCGAAATGGGCACGCCGCTGGTGCTCTGCTGCAACATGATGGACGAAGCGCGCGCTTCCGGGGTGCATATCGACATGGAGCGCCTGGGGACTCTTTTGGGAGTTCCCGTGCTGCCTATGGTGGCGCGTAACGGCGAGGGACTTAAAGAAGGCATGAAAGCCGCCGTTGAGCTTGCCAAAAACGGCAAGCGCCGCCGCGTATTTCTTATGGCATGGAGCTGGACGAGGCCCTGCTTGAACTTGAAAAGCGCATTACCGCCGCCGACCTGCTGACTGACCGGTATCTGCCCAGCTGGGTGGCCCTCAAGCTGCTGGAAGGCGATGAGGTCGTCATGGCCGAGGCCCGCGCGGCCGATGCCGGAACAACCGATGAGCTTACGGCCCTGTGCAGAAAAACAGCGGACCATGTGCGCGCCACGCTCAATGCCAACCTTGAGTCCCTCATTACGGATCACCGGTACGGCTACATCCGCAGCATCCTGCGCGACGGTGTTTTTCGTCAGGATCCCGGCAAGGACCGCCTGGCTCTTTCCGACAAGCTGGACAAGGTGCTCACCAACGCCCTGTTCGGCCCGCTGCTCATGATCGGCGTGCTTTACCTCATGTTTTACGTCACTTTTGAAGTGGGCGCGTATCCGCAGGGCTGGGTTGAAGACGGCTTTGCCTGGCTTGGCGAATTTTTGGGCGAAGTCATGCCCGACGGTCTGGCCCGTTCTCTTGTGGTGGACGGCATCATTGCCGGTGTGGGCGGCGTCGTCAGCTTTGTGCCGCTGATTCTTATCATGTTCGCCCTGATTTCATTTATGGAAGACAGCGGTTACATGGCCCGCGTGGCCTACATGATGGACCGCATCTTCCGCTTTTTCGGCCTGCACGGCGCTTCGGTCATGCCCTACATCATTTCCGGCGGCATTGCGGGCGGCTGCGCCATTCCCGGCGCAATGGCAACCCGCACCCTGCGCAGCCCCAAGGAAAAGCTGGCGACCCTGCTGACCCTGCCCTACATGTCCTGCGGGGCCAAGCTGCCGGTCTTTCTGCTGCTGGCGGGAACGTTCTTTCCCGATCAGGCGGCTACGGTCATGTTTCTGATCATGCTGGCCGGTTGGGTCATGGCCCTGCTGGTGGCGCGCCTGCTGCGTTCGTCCATCGTCAAGGGCGAAGCCACGCCCTTTGTTATGGAACTGCCCCCCTACCGCATGCCCACCCTGTTCAGCCTGCTGCTGCACTGCTGGGAGCGCGCCTGGATGTACCTCAAAAAGGCCGGTACGGTGCTGGTGGCCATCTCCATCATCATCTGGGCGGGCATGACATTCCCCAAGCTGCCCGAAGAAACGGCCGCACCTTTTGAGCAGAAGATCGAACAGATTGAAAGCCGGATTGCCGCCCTGGCCGAAGGGGCGGATGAACGCACCGCCCTTGAGGAAGAACTGGCTGGCGTTCGCGATGAACTGGGTGAAGAAGAGCTGGCCTATTCCGTGGCCGGCCGCCTGGGCAAGGCGGTGGAACCGGCCACAAAGCCCGTGGGTTTTGACTGGCGTACAGACATTGCCCTGCTTGCGGGCATTGCCGCCAAAGAGGCCATTGTTTCCACCCTTGGAACCGCATACGCCATAGGCGAACAGGATCCCGAAGACGCGGCTCCGCTGGCCGAAAGGCTGAAGAGCGATGCCAACTGGTCCAAGGCCACGGCTCTTTCGCTGATGCTTTTTGTGCTCATGTATTCTCCCTGCTTTGTGGCTCTTGTGGTCATCAAGCAGGAGGCAGGCAGCTGGGGCTGGCTGGTTTTCAGCGTTGTCTTCAATACGGCGGTGGCATATGCCGTGTCTACGGCGGCCTATCAGATCGGCCGGGCCGTATGGGGATAGCGTACTATAAAACGCATGCCCGCTTGTGACGGGGTGTGTCCACAGACCGATGCATGCCCGTGCCGCGCCTTGACAAAAGGTTTGCGGCACGGGCATTCTTCAGTTCTGTTGGCGCATTTGATTTTGAGAACTGACTCTCAATAATGGCATGACGCCCGCTTCGCCGCCGCGCAGCGCGAAATACCCGCATTTACGCCTTTGTGGCGCGCTGCACCTTCGTGCAGCGTTAGAGCATTTACACTTGTTCAAAGTTAAAATGCTCTAACCGTTACGACAGGCAAGACCCCGGTTTCGGGCTTTGTTTCTGCATTGGGGTGTAAACGATGTTTCGGACATTCTGTTTGTGTCTGGCATGTTGCCTTGTGTGGGCCGCTTGTCCGGCTTTTGCCGGTGAGGCGTGGGTGGTGCGCGTCGAAGACGGCAATACCATTTCTGTCAGCAGTAAGCGCAACAGTGATGAAGACCTTACCGTGCTGCGTTTTTACGGCATAGACGCCCCGTCGCTGAGCCAGCCTTTCGGGGCCGAAGCGTTGCAGCGTCTGGCCCAGATTATGCCGCGCGGCACAAAGGTGACATTTGATCCCGTTGGCAGAAGTGAATCGGGTACGGTGAGCGCTCTTGTGCAGGTTGGCGGCGCATCAGTCAACTACCAACTGGTTGTGGAGGGCCTGGCCTGGGTTGACAGGCAGACATGCAGGGCTATCTTCTGCCGTCGCTGGATGATCCAGGAACATGAGGCCGTTGTAAACAAACGGGGCATATGGGGGCTGAATATCGGCACTCCGCCCTGGCAGTGGGGCAGATAAAAAGGGGAACGCATATGAATGTTGTCGGCTCGCAGGAACTGCATGAATTTCTGGATGGCTGGAAAACCGATCCGCAGAACGCCAAGGCTGCCTTTGTGGCCTATATGGACTTTCTGGCCGCGCACAGCGGCATGAGCTTTACTTTCAAGGGGCGCCCCGGCGTCAGCTATTCCCTGCGGGCCAGACATGCGGCCCAGACCAGGCGCGAGCTTTTCGTTCTGGTTGATGTGGTGGACGATGAGCCGGATAACCGTTGGCTTTCCGTCTGCTTTTATAACGATATGGTTACCGATGCCGAAGACCTGGGCGACTTTGTTCCTGACGGGCTGATGAATGAAGACGCCCGTTGCTTCAATCTTGAAAGCGACGATGACCGCATGCGCGATTATATCATGGCGCGCCTTGGTGAAGCTGCGCATAATGCCGCAAATAACGTGGAGTAACCTTGTCTGACGTTTTTGGCCCGCCCTGCGTGGCTATAGATTTTGAAACATCCGGCTTTGCGGCCCACAGCGCTTGCGCTGTGGGCCTTGCACGCATTGAAGACGGCCATGTTGCGGAGCAGTTCTACAGTCTTGTCCGGCCGCCTTCATCGCGGGTGCTTTTTACGGAGATTCATGGCCTGACCTGGCCCATGCTCAAAAATGCTCCGACCTTCGGCGATGTCTGGCCCCAGATGGAAGCCTTCATGAAAGGGGCAGAGGTGCTGCTGGCGCACAATGCCTCTTTTGACCGGCGCGTGCTGCTGGCCTGCTGCCGGGAAGCGGGGGCGGATGCGTCGGGGCGGCACTTTCTTTGTACGCTCAAGGGCGCGCGCCGCAGTCTGCCTTTACCCTCCAAAAAGCTGAATCATGTGTGCGGACATTTCGGCATAGCTCTGGATCATCATCATGCGGGGTCTGATGCCACGGCCTGCGCGGAGGTTTATCTGCATTTGCGGGCCTTGGGCGTTACCGACAGCCAGATGCGCATCTAGAGCAGATTAACTTTGAGAATGTACATTCTCAAAGTTTAAGGCACGCTCACTTCGGCGTTTAATCGCGCAGATAAACTGCGCTTACGCCTCCGTAGCGAACGTCTGCTCACGCAGCCGCCAGAGCAATTTCAAAGTGAAATTGCTCTAGAGCAGATTAACGTTGAAATGCTTCACATTTCAAAGCTTTCATTCAGCCGGAAAATGCGGTTTTCGGCTGAATCCGCGCCACATTGTAGCGCGTTGCACTTTCGTGCAGCGTTAGAGCATTTACACTTGTTCAAAGTTAAAATGCTCCAGAGGTAGAAACATGCCGGGCTTGAGCATGTGCATGCTCAAGCCGTTACGACGACCGCCACGGCCCTGAACCTCCTCAATAAATAGTGCCCTGCTTGCCACGCAAGCAGGGCAGCCTGTTTTTGTGCTTTAGAGCAATTTCACTTTGAAATTGCTCTGGCGGCTGCGTGAGCAGTCGCCCGCCGCAAAGGTGCAAGCGCAATTTACTTGCGCGGTTAAGCATCGAAGCGAGCGTGACTTAAACTTTGAGAATGTACATTCTCAAAGTTAATCTGCTCTAAGAAAAACTGTAATTATTAATTATTATATATTAATTATTGTGTATGTAGCGTGGTGTTTAAAATGCCAATCTATTTTTTTATAAAAATGATGAAATAAAGCGTGAATAATCAAAAGCACTGAAGTAAGTGTGATTTTTTTCTTTTATAAGCCAATCTATCAGGATAGGTTGTCATTGCTGTAATTTACAATACTTGAAATGAGTGCATTATTCATTCATACTTATGATACAAAATCCATATTTTTTCAAAAAAGTGTCGATAAATACAATAACGACATTCATGACGCTCTTGCTTTGCCACATGGCTTTTCAGCGTACCTTGCCGGTATTTTCCATGCCCGGTATCCTGAAAAATCAGGCAAGAGGTTTTCAAGGAAAGAGAGGGGAGTATGAAATTACATTTGTTGCCCAAAATGCTGCTGCTGATCCTGCTGCCGACGCTGATGGGCCTCTGCGCCGTAACCTGGTTCAGCTATACGCGCGCGGAAAGGGCCTTGGCCGTACAGATAGCCGAAGAGCTTGGCGCCGTGACCCAGACCCAGGCCGGTCAGCTTGGCAATATGGGTGAGCTGCTGCACAAGGTGCTGGATAATGCCGGGCATACGTCCCGCATAAGCAATTTTCTCAAGGCCGATTCCGATTGGGAGAGGGATGCCCTGCGGCCCGCCATGCAGGCAAGCCTGAAAAGCATTGCCGATGATTTTCCCTTGCTCACAGCCGTGGGCCTGCTTTCACCCGAAGGCGTGGTTGTGGGACACAGCAATCCTGCGGGGATCAACACCAACCTTTCTGAGCGTCCGTATTTCAAGGCGGCCATGCAGGGCAAAAGCAGCGTGCTGAATGCGCGCAGCAAGGTTTCCGGCGCGGTCACCACGGTTATGGCTTCACCGGTCATCAATGAAGGCAAGGTGCTTGGGGTGGTGTACGGCACGGTTGATCTCACGGTGTTCAGTGCTGAAACCGTGGATACCGTCAAACTGGGGCGAACCGGAACAAGTTTTGTTTATGACGGCAGCGGCCTGCTGCTCATGCATCCCAACAAGGACTATATCGGCGACGAAGACGGCAACCTGGAATGGGTCCGGCGTATACTGCAAGAGCGTAACGGCAGCCTGTCCTACACCTGGGATGGAAAGGAAAAACTGGCGTATTTTCAGGAAATTCCCGAAATGAACTGGTTTGTGGTGCTGAGTATGGAGCGCAGCGAAATTCTCGCGCCCGCCGCCGTGCTGCTGCGCGGCAATCTGCTGCTGATGTCCGGTATTATTTTGATCGTGGGCCTGATCGTTTTTGTTGTGGCACGGGGCATCACCACGGCTTTGAAAAACGAAGAAGCTTTTGTGGGCCGTGTGGCTGGCGGGCAGTTTGACATGAGCGACCAGCAAAGGGCTGTTCATGAAAAATGCGCTGCCCGTACGGACGAAATCGGGGGATTGTCCAGAGGTGTGGGAATCATGACGGAAAATCTCAAAAAGTTCCTGGCAGAAAGCGAACAAAAGGCGCAGGAAGCCCAAAAAGCCACTGAAGAGGCTCGTCAGGCCATGCACGAGGCAGAAGAAGCCCGTGCCGCCGCCGAAGGCGCCAGACGTGACGGCATGCTGGCGGCGGCGGGGCAACTGGAAGAAGTGGCCGCCGTGCTTTCTTCGGCTTCTACCGAGCTTTCGGCCCAGATAGAGCAGTCTGACCGCGGCGCGGCAGAGTCTGCCCAGCGCTTGTCCGAAGCCGCTACTGCCATGAACGAAATGAATGCCACAGTGCAGGAGGTGGCCCGTAACGCCGGTGCTGCTTCCAGCGCCTCGGCGGAAACCAGAGAAAAAGCGCAGCACGGCTCCAATATCGTTGCGCAGTCGTTGCGCAGCATTGAAGGCGTGCGTCAGATTTCCGGGCAACTCAGGGAAGACATGGGGCAGCTTAACGAACACGCCCGCGATATTACACGGATTATGGGTGTGATTTCGGACATTGCCGACCAGACCAACCTGTTGGCCCTGAATGCCGCCATTGAAGCCGCCCGCGCGGGAGATGCCGGGCGCGGTTTTGCCGTGGTGGCGGATGAGGTGCGCAAGCTGGCGGAAAAGACAATGGCTTCCACTATGGACGTGAGCAACGCCATCAAGGCCATTCAGCAAAGTACGGAAAAGAGTACGGCCAGTGCTGAAAGCGCCATGGAGGAGATCAGCCGGGCAACGGATCTGGCCGGCCTGTCCGGTCAGGCCCTTCAGGAAATCGTGGCGACCGTGGATGCCACAGCGGATCAGGTACACGCCATTGCCACGGCCAGCGAGGAACAGTCTGCCGCCAGCGAGGAGATTAACCTCTCCATCGTTCAGGTGAACGACATGTCGCGGCAGACCGCAGATGCCATGCAGGAGGCCGCCAGGGCCGTATCCGACCTGGCTGCCCAGGCCCAGAACCTCAATACGCTGATCCAGAATATGAAGCGGGCATAGCGCCTGAAATCCTGGCGTGCAGACGGACGGACAGCTTCCGTCTGCACGCCCCCCGGGCGAGGCCGTTACGCGCCAGCATCGCTCGCTTCTCGCTTTCTTCCGCCGGGGCAAGGCCCGCTTGCCCGACCTTTCGCACACGGTTTCACCAACTGCCCAGATTAGAGCATTTAACACTTGAAATGCTCGCTTACGGCAGGCAAAGCCTGCCTTCTCGCATTTCGTGGCAAGGATTTTCAAGAAAATCATTGCAGAGCAGTTAACTCATTTCATTCGTTAACTGCTCTGGAGCGGATTAACTTTGAGAATGCCCATTCTCAAAGTTTACTTCGGCGCTTAACCGCGCAAATAAATCGCGCTTACGCCTTCACTGCGGACCTGCTCACGTAATTTCAAAGTGAAGATGCTCTGAGCCAGAAAACATTCCCGGCGGCTCGCCGTAACGTGGAAACATTTTCTTTTTCGCCACAAAAAGCATTCACAAAACACGGCATGCCGCTGATTCAGGAAAACGCCGGATGCTCCACAGGAATACCCTGTGACGCATGCTGCGCTTGTTTCTGGCGATCGTGTGTTTTTTTCTGGTCATTGCTGTAGCCAATGACTGCATGTCTTGTGTATGTGTGGGATGTGATAGAAAAAAATTGTGCTTGATTATTTGACTACCGGGTAAAAGCGTTGTTAGCATACTGCAAGAAACGGAATAAATAGTATTCTTCATGTTTTTTTATATGGCATCAGATTTAATGCCGGTATGAACTGGAGCGTCTATGAGTATTATGTGCTTAAATATGTTTTATTACGGCAACATGGAAGTTTTTTTATTATGAAAAAACAATATCGTAATATCGATGTATTCACCGCTGCCATCCAGAGAATCGAAGCGATATTTGACAATTTTGAGCGGGTGTATGTGTCTTTTTCCGGGGGCAAAGACTCGGGCTGCCTTGTCCATCTGGCGCTGGAGGTGGCACGCAGAAAAAAAAGGCTTCCGCTCGACGTTCTGCATATAGATCTTGAAGCCTGGTACGCGCACACTGCCGACTTTGTCGCCAGAATCATGACCCGGCCGGAAATCAGGCCCCACTGGATCTGCCTGCCCATGCACCTGCGCAATGCCGTAAGCCAGACCCAGCCGCACTGGCTCTGCTGGGACCCCGAAGCCCGTGCGGGTTGGATACGCGAACTTCCCCGGCTTCCGGGAGTTATCAGCGATGAAAATCATTTTTCATGGTTCCGGCGCGGGATGGAGTTTGAAGAATTTGTGCCTTTGTTCGGCCGGCATTTTTCCCAGGGGAAAGATTGCGCCTGCCTTGTGGGCATTCGCAGTGATGAAAGCCTGAACCGTTATCGCACCATCAAGTCGTGGACAAAACGGCGCTGGAACCGCCAGGGCTGGACGACGGTTTCCGGAGCCGGACTTGTCAACGCCTACCCCATATATGACTGGCGGGCCGAAGATATCTGGACGGCCCACGGGCGGATGCGGTGGGACTATAATCGTGTGTACGACCTGATGCATATGGCGGGGCTGAGCCTTGCGCAAATGCGCCTCTGCCAGCCGTTTGGCGATGACCAGCGAAAGAGCCTCTGGCTTTTCAAGATTCTGGAGCCGGAGACATGGGCGCGGCTTGTCAGCCGGGTGCAGGGGGCGAACTTCGGAAACCGTCACGCCGCAACATCCGGCAATGTGATGGGCAACTATCACATAAGTCTTCCGGAAGGCCATACGTGGCAAAGCTATTGTGAGTTTCTCCTGTCCTCCATGCCTGAAAGCACGGCTGATCATTACCGCAATAAAATCCGCATTTTTACGCGCTGGTGGCGCGATCACGGGGTTGCGCCTATCCCGGATGAGGCGGAGCCGCGCCTGGAGTCCGCCCGTAAAGCCCCGAGTTGGCGGCGGGTATGCAAGGTTCTTTTAAAAAATGACTACTGGTGCAAAGGGCTGTCGTTCAGCCAGACAAAAAAGGAAATGGAAAAGCAGCTGAAATGGGTGTTGCGCCTGGTGAAGTAGGGAGCTGTTATGCACATTGAAAAGTTTGTCCATAAAAGTAACCCAGAAGACAATGCGCAATTATTCAGTTTGATAGGAGAGTTCTGCGCGTGCGCCGCCACAAGGGATGCCCTGGGCTGCATGATTTCAAGCCGTCCCGGGCAGGTGTGGTATGTGGCGACAGAGCGGCATGAGGTTCACGCCTTCGGCTCCATACGGGTCCAGGGCAAGAAAGGTCTGCTGCGCCATTTGTACAGCCCGGTTGATGACGACATGCTCCGGGAAACAGTCTTGCGCCACTGCATCGAGCACGCGCGGCGTCATCATGCCCGGTCCGTATGGCTTACGGATTACATCTCTCTGGAATCGCGCTATGCGCCTCTGGGTTTTATGCCGCACGGAAACCTCAGGGGCCGGTTTATACAATATGTTTTATGGTTAGAGGAGCCCAATGAATCTTGAGCAATGTATCGATACTCTGGAAGGCGCGCTGCAGGCCGATGGCCGCGGCTTTGATCAACGGGTGGCAATATACAATCGTCTTGTGGATATGGCCGCCCGCTATCTGGATATGCCCCATCCGGCCGCGCGTCCCCAGTTGGTGCGCGTGGAAAAGGTGAAAGGCAACGACTATAACCCCAATAAAGTCGCGCCGCCTGAGATGCGGCTGTTGCGTTTGTCTATGGCAAAAGACGGGCAGACCACGCCGGTGGTTGTTGCCAGAGCCGACAAGGGCGCGTTTCAGATTGTGGACGGATTTCACCGCAGGAGCGTCGCAAAAAATGCGCCTGAAGTTCACGAGGCCCTTTCGGGCCACCTTTTCATTGTTGAGCTGGATAAGCCTCTTGAGGACAGAATCACGTCCACGGTGCGGCATAATATGGCTCGGGGAGCGCACAAGGTCGAGCTGACGGCCAAGCTGGTAGCCGCCCTGAAAGGCTATAACTGGAGCAGTGAGCGTATTGGCCGCGAATTGGGCATGGACCCTGACGAGGTTTTGCGGCTCAGGCAAATGACGGGGCTGGCCGAAGCTTTCGCAGACAGGGAATTTTCCAGGGCCTGGGACTAGATCAGATTAACTTTGAGAATATACATTCTCAAAGTTTAAGGCACGCTCACTTCGGCGTTTAACCGCGCAGATAAACTGCGCTTACGCCTCCGTAGCGAACGTCTGCTCACGCAGCCGTCCGAGCAATTTAAAAGTTAAATTGCTCTAGCCGCGTTCCCGGCATGAGTTTGGACCGCAAGAATGTGGGCAAGCAGGCTTCTCATTGCCTTTCTGCCGTTTGCGTTGTCCAGGCCGTGCGAAAGCCTGCGCGTATCCCGGATGCCCTTGCGGGATTTACGCATGTTCTGAGGCTCTTTGGCGGTCCTGTTTGCTCCGGCAGGAAGGATTTTGGCTTTTTGGATTGAACAGAGGGCCATAAGCTACTGGAATATTGCCGCAGGCTTGTGAGATGGTTTGAAGAGAGAGCCGATCGAGGCCTGCTTTTTCCGGTCCTGGGTTCGTCACGTCAATAAAGTGGCGAAACCCGGGACCGTTATTTTTGAGGCCGTAATTTTGTTGGTTAATGTACTGTTTTTATTGTTTAATATATGTTTGGAACAAATGTTGCTTTATGCCTGCCAAGCAGCCCAGAAGGACTGCGGGAGGATCTATGAAAAGTTTGTTCAGCAGCCAGATCGGCCTTGTGGGTACGGTCATGAACATGCAGCTTGAACGGCAAAACGTCATTGCCGGCAACCTGGCGAACATCGACACCCCCAATTACAAACCGCGTGAACTGAGCTTTGAAAAAGAGCTTCAGACGGCCCTCGGGCAGGATATGGAAGGGCAGATGAGCCGTACCAGCGCGGAACACATACCTTCGGCCTTTGATGCCTCAAGCTTCAGGCCAGAATGGTCAGAGGCGTTCAAGCCCCGGCTCATCCACGGCGAAGACCGGGTGAATCTTGATAAGGAAATGGCCAAGCACTCCAAGAACCAGTTGCAGTTCACGGCGTTGGCCCAGGTTCTTACCAAAACATTTGAAGGTATGCATACGGTCATACAAGACGGCAAGCAGGCATAGCCCGTTTGCCGCCGCAAGAGCATTTTGCCTTTGTCTGCGTTGGATCGTGCCTTGTCCGGCATACGCGACGCCAGTTTTTCAAGGCAGAAGGCCCGCCGCACGGCGCAGCATTTTACGTGACAGGCCCGGCGGCACAGCAGTGATTTGAGATCAGGAGAGCGCCATGGATTTCATGACAGCATTTGACATAAGCGCATCGGGGCTTGCAGCCGACCGCACGCGCATCAATACCATATCCATGAACCTGGCTAATGCCAAAACTACACGCACCCCTATGGGCGGGCCTTACCGCCGGCGCAGCGTGGTACAGCAGACGGCCGACCTGGATGATCCTTTTTCCGTTCATATGCGTTCGGCACTTGACCGCGCGGTCAAGGGGGTGCGCGTCATGGCCGTGACTATGGATAACCGCCCCTTCAAGCGCGTGTACGAACCGGGCAATCCCGATGCCAACGCCGAGGGCTATGTGCTGTATCCTGACATAAACGTGGTGGAAGAAATGGCAAACCTCATGACGGCGCAGCGCAACTTTGAGGCCAACGTCACCACCGTTGATGCCGTTAAGGGCATGTATATCAAGGCCCTTGAGATCGGAAAATAAGACTTTCACCGTCCCCGTATGACAGGGCGGAGCCGCTGAGACAATTCAGGAGAAGGCCATGAGCATACAAGCAGTGGGCATGCGCGCGTACAGTGAGGCCATGCAGCATTTCAACAGGGTAGAAGGCAGCCTGCAGCAGGGTTCGTCTGTCAGCGGCAAAACCCTTTTTTCCCGCACCCTGGATCAAAGCCTTGCTCGCAGCAAGGTGGACACCGGCGAAAATTTCGGCGCCCAGGTGGATATGGTGCAGTTTCCCGGCAAGACGCACACCCCGGTTACGCCTGAAAACAGCTTTACCGGAACACTCAAGGATTCGCTGAACAAGGTAAACCAGCTGCAGGGCGTCAAGAATGAGGCCATCAACGAATTTGCCTCAGGCCGTACCCAGAACGTGCAGGAACTCATGATCACCATGCAGAAGTCCAGCCTTGCCATGAAGCTGACCACCGCCGTCCGCGGCAAGGTGCTGGAGGCATACAAAGAAATTTCCAAGATGCAGTTCTAGAGCAATTTCACTTTGAAATTGCTCTGGCGGCTGCGTGGGCAGTCGCCCGCCGCGAAGGCGTAAGCGCAATTTATTTGCGCGGTTAAACGCCGAAGCGAGCGTGTCTTAAACTTTGAAAATGTACATTTTCAAAGTTAATCTGCTCTAGACAGTGTCGTCACGAGCGCCTTTCCCGGTATCTCTGCGTCGAACTTCGCCTTTTATTCCGGTCGAGTACCATAAGAGTACACTCCCTGCATAAAAGGCTCGTTCTCCTTGATATACCAAGGAAATTCATCTCGTGACGACACTGTCTAGAGCATTTAACACTTGAAATGCTTGCTTACGGCAGGCAAAAGCCTGCCTACTCGCATTTCGTGGCAAGGATTTTCAAGAAAATCCTTGCAGAGCAGTTGACTCGTTTCATTCGTAAACTGCTCTAGAGCATATTAACTTTGAAATACTTCACATTTCAAAGTTTTCATTCAGCCGAAAAATGTGGTTTCCAGCAGAATCCGCGCCATGTTATGGAGCATTGCACTTTCGTGCAGCGTTAGAACATTTACACTTTTCCAAAGCTAACATGCTCTAGAATATGATTTTTTTCCCAGACTCCTGAACAGCCTCCCCCTGCATGCTTTGCCGTGCAGGGGGAGACTGCTTTTGAGGCGTCATAAATTTGAATTTCAGGTACTTACAAAATAGGATTGAAAATATATCCTGTTATTACAATATAATACATTTAGGCATGAATGTTGCTACCGCAAGGCAAGCCCGGCCTTGTGCCGGAAAACCGGCGCCAGAGCGCACAGGAGCGGATCATGCCTGCATTCATCCAACAGTTTGTCAATTCGTTCAAAGCAGTATGGGCAAAGATGAGCCAGCTGCAACGCATGGCCGCCGCAGGCGGGGCCGTGGCTCTGCTGGCTGCCATTATCGGCCTTTCCATATGGATGGGGCGCCCCGAATACCGCGTTCTGTATTCCAATCTTGGTCCTGAAGACGCCAGCGTGGTGGTCAAGGCCCTGCAGGCCGACAAGGTTGTCTACCGCATTGCTGATAACGGGGCCACCATCATGGTTCCGCAGGAAGTGGTGTACGACCAGCGCATCAAGATCGCGGGCGAAGGCGGTCTGGTGGGGCAGGGCATCGGCTTTGAAATTTTTGACAAGGTCAAGGTCGGCCAGACCGACTTTGTGCAGAAAATAAACTATACCCGCGCCCTCCAGGGTGAACTGGCCCGCACCATCAGCGAATTCCCCAGTGTGGAAAGCGCGCGCGTGCATCTGGTCATTCCCCGCCGCAGTCTTTTTGTCGAAGAACGCCAGTCGCCTTCGGCCTCGGTGGTGCTCAAGCTCATTCGTCCCAACATCAAGGTTGACCAGAAAGAAATCAACGCCATCCTCAATATGATGCTCATGTCTGTGGAAGGGCTGGACAGGGGGCATGTTTCCATTACCGATACCAGCGGCAAGGTGCTGTACCAGCCGGAAGAAGACAGCCTGGCGGGCATTACCACCACGCAGATGGAATACCGCCAGACCGTGCAGCGCAATCTTGAGCGCCGCATCGAGGAAATGCTCCAGCCCCTTTTCGGCCCCGGCCGCGTCATCGCCAAAGTTAACGCCGACATGGACTTCAGCCAGAAGACCATACGCCGCGAGCTGTTCGATCCTGAAAGAACCGCTGTGCGCAGTGAATATCGTCAGGAAGAAAGCCAGCAGGGCCGCGCCAACCTTGAGGCCGGATCGCCGGACGTGAATTTTCGCGGCGACGGCATTACCGGTTCTGTATCCGACCAGAGCGGAACCCGCGAATCCCGCACCACCAATTATGAAATCAACAAAGAAGAACAGCAGATCGTGTCCAACGTGGGAGAATTGCGCCGCCTGACGGTTGCAGTCCTCATTGATGGCACGTATGTAAAGACCGATGGCGCGTGGACGTTTATGCCGCGCAAGAGCGAAGAGCTTGAACAGGTGCGCCAGCTTGTTCATAATGCCGTGGGGCTGGATGCGGGCCGGGGAGACGCGCTGGAGGTAAGTTCCGCGCCCTTTACGGACTCCGAGCCGCCCAGGGATCCCAATTTTGCCGACATGCTGGCCGATTATGCCGAACGTCTGGGCAAGCCCCTGCTCAACGCTCTGCTGGCCTTTTTATTCCTGATGCTTATAGTGCGGCCCGTGGTGCTGGCCCTTATCCGGCCCAAGGTGGAGGCCGGTGAAATGGTGGAAGGGCTGGAAGGCCTGCCCGCCGCCGAAGAGCAGCTTGCCCTGTACGAGGCGCTGGAAGAAGCTGCCCGCACAGAGGACGACGCGCCGCAGGAAGACGATGAGGACGGTCTGGTGTTCAAGGACATTGAAGCCCTGAAAGCGCACATCTTCACCCTGTCCGACAACCATATGGAACAGGTGGTTACATTGGTGCGCGGTTGGATGAAGAACGATGAAGCAGTTAAAGCCTAGCCCCCCGCGAGCGGGCCTTTCCGCAGGGCAGGGCGGCGGTTTGACGCCGGCCCTGGCGCAGCTTAAAGCTCTGCGTCTGGCGCAGAGGGAAACCAATCAGCGGGTGGAAGAACTGAAGTTGCGGCTGGTTCGCATTACCGAGCAGCATATGGATCAGGCCGTGCGGCTTATCAAGCGCTGGCTTTCTGACAAGGATTAAAACCCCTCAGCGCCCTCGGGGGCGGGGTGAAGGAGCATAAGGATGGAGTTGACCGGCAAACAGCGCATCGCCGTGCTGCTGCTCGCCATGGGCGACAAATTCACGGCTGACGTGTTCAAGCGCATGGACAGGCAGGAAATAGCCGAGATCTCCAAAGCCATTGTGGAGTTGGAACCCGTGCCGCGCGAAGTGGTGGAAGAAGTGCTGCGCGATTTTCACGAGTCTCTGGTGGAAGGGGTGGACATGATCGCGGGCGGCAGCGACACGCTCAAACGCCTGCTGGTCAAAAATCTCGACCCTGAAACTGCCAAATACATTATGGACTCGCTCAGCCTGGAAACAGGCCCTGCGCCCTTCCGTGAGCTTGAGCAGGTTAGCCCCCGTCTTCTTTCGCAGATTTTGCGCAATGAACACCCGCAGACCCTGGCGCTCATTCTCGGCCATCTGCACCCCGATCAGGCTGCCAATTTATTGACAAGCCTGCCCGCAGGCGTGCGCGCCGAGGTGCTCATGCGCCTGGCCCGGCTTGAAGCCGTGCCGGAAGACATGCTTATGGAAGTGGACAAGGTGCTCACAAGCCAGCTTATCGCCATGGGCGGCAAAGAAGGCAAGAAGGTGGGCGGCGTCCAGTCCGTGGCTGAAATTCTCAATGCCGTGGACCGTGCCACCGAAGAGGAAGTGCTGTCTGAAATTGAGGAAGATTCCGCCCAGATGGCCGAAGATATCCGCAACCTCATGTTTGTCTTTGAAGACTGCAAAAACATTGACGACAGGGGTGTGCGCGAGATGCTCAAGGAAATTTCCAATGAGGATCTTACCCTGGCGCTGCGCGGCTCTACCGACGATCTCAAGGAAAAGTTCTTCAAAAACATGTCCGAGCGCGCGGGCAACATGATTCGCGAAGAACTGGAATATATGGGACCGACCAAGCTTTCAGATGTGGAGGCTGCACAGCAGAACATCGTAAAGGTTGTGCGCCGCCTTGAGGCGGAAAACAAGCTTGTTATCAGCAGGGGCGCTGGCGAGGTCTTTGTCTAGGGGCTGAGACAAACGGTCTTGCCCCAGGCAGCAGCCTTGTCCGGCAGCGGGCTTTGAGGGCTGCCGCCGAAAAATTCTAACCCGGAAAACGTCATGGCGTCAGATCAGTTGCGCAAAAAATGGGGAACTGTCTTCATGGGCGAGCGCGAAGCCACCGTGGAGCAGCTTGACGCCATGCAGGAACCCCTGCGCCGTGAGCGCGCGCAACAGCAGGAGCAGGAAGACTATTTCGCGCGGGTGCGGGCCAAGGCCGAAGAGCGTGCGCGTGAAATACTGGGAGCAGCCTACGCCGAGCGCC
>NZ_JBAIYR010000017.1:0-19901 GCF_036763145.1 Desulfovibrio sp. 1188_IL3213
GCGACCACGACGGCCGCGCCCGCCCTGGCAAACGCGATGGACGTCGTGCGGCCGATTCCTGATCCGGCTCCGGTGACCAGCGCCACCTGCCCGGTAAAGTCTATGTTCATGGTAATCTCCTTGCGATTTTTCCCTTGCGGGCAGTTTCATAATGTCCGGATAGATATAGGCCGCCGGAGCGGCCCTTTATAGATACGGAATTATCCAATTTTTGTATGTTCCTGCCAGACCCGGCGGAAAAAATTCATTTCAATCAAGAATGGTTGAACATAGCAGAGCGTAAGGGCGGGGCCGCATGTTCCAAGGTTATCTTAGTACCAGTCGTGTTTTTCGTTCCGGTCGAGAGCGTTGATTGCGGCCATGTCCTTTTCCGAAAGCGTGAAATCGAAGATGCCCAGATTCTCCCTGATATGGGTGGGATTGCTCGAGCCGGGGATGACGGCCACGCTCTTTTGCAGGTTCCAGCGGAGAATGACCTGGACCAGGGATTTGCCGTGCACCCGGGCGATCCCTGCCAGCGTCGGGTCATTGAGCAGTTCCTTGTTGTACCCCCTGCCGCCCAGCGGATACCAGCCCTGCACAACGATTCCCTTGCTCTGGATGTACGGGGTCACGTCGTTGTCCTGGTAATAGGGGTGTATCTCGTTTTGCACCAGGGCCGGGGTGATGGAAACTTGCGGCAGGAATTTGTCCAGCTCCGCGACGTAGTAGCAGGACAGGCCAATGGAACGGACCTTGCCGTCCCGCACGGCCCGTTCCATCGCCTTGTAGGCAGCCACGTCATGCTCGCCCGGATGGTGGAGCAGCAGGAGGTCGATGTATCCCAGATCCAGTTTTTGCAGCGCTTCGTCGATGGCCGCGTCCGCGTTGGCGTATTGACTCGGATATAGCTTCGTAGTGACAAAAACTTCTTCCCGCGGCACGCCGGATTCCCTGACACCCTGCCCGACGCTCGCCTCGTTGTGGTATATGAACGCCGTGTCGATCAGGCGGCCGCCGGCTTTCAGGTGTTCTGAAACCGACCGCGCGCAGACGCCGCCCTGCAGGCTGTAAGTACCCAGGCCCACGATGGGCATGGCATGGCCGCTGTTGAGCAGAACCGTTCTGTTGTTCAAGTCGAAGTTGCTCGTGCCGCGGGCTCTGTTCGCGGTCAGCCGCAGACCCTGTAGCCATTCGTTGACTGCTTCGCGCGACGCCTGCCCGGAGAAGCGTATACCCGGTTTCCAGTTCGCAGAAGGAGCGAACCTGTGCAGGTTGGTGTCGCTGGAACCGAGCGGGCTGCTGTGCGAGGTCGTGAACGGCACGACGGTTTTACCGCCCAGGTCGTGGCTTTCGAGGAAAGTCAGGATGACTTTGGGCGCCTGGCCCCACCAGGTGGGGTAGCCGATGAAGATGACGTCATAGTTTTGCATGCCCTGCACCGAGCCGGAAAGCGCGGGACGGGCGGAAGCGTCGTTCTGCTCCCTGGACGAACGCGAGGAAGAGTTCCGGTAGTCCAGGTCGGCGGACGTATAGGGCGTTTCAGGCGTAATTTTGTAGAGCGTGGCGCCGGTTTGCTCCGCTATCAGCCCGGCGACCCGCTCTGTGTTTCCGGAGCAGGAAAAATAGGCGACCAGAACACGGTTGCCTGATGCGGAAGTGGTCTTCGGTTGGTTGGACATTGATGGCTCCTGGTTTGCCACCGCGGGGCTCGCCAGTGCAGCCAGCAGCAGTATGAATGAAACCATAAACAGGAAATTACGAGTCATAACTGAAATCCTTCATAGTGTTATAAGATCATACTCGGAGCTGCCCATGCCCAACTCCTTCATATAGGTGAGCTGCCTCAAGCCACTACGGGATTCAATGCGCTCCACCAGAGCGTGTCGCTCTGCTTCCGGAAGGGCGTACACCAGGTCGACGGAAGCCTGGTCTATAGCCAAGAGGTCGGTAGAGGCGAGAATGCCGAGGTCCGGGGTGACCACGGGCGCGGCGTCAGTTCCCGCGCAGTCGCAGTCAACCGACATGTTGCGCAGTACGTTGATGTAAACAATGCGCGGGCCAAAGTGGTCTATTATCGCTTTGGCGGATTCAGCCATGTGTTCCATAAAGCGCTCTCCGGAGAATCCCCACATGTTATTACCTTGCTGGTGGAGTTGCTTTTTCCCGACTTTTCCGGACGCGCAGCCGATGGCGATGTTCTTCATGGACCCGCCGAATCCTCCCATGGTGTGCCCCTTGAAGTGGGTGAGCACCAGCATGGAGTTGTAGTTCAGAATATTCCTGCCCATGGCGACTTCCTTGAACCATTTGCCGCCGTTAATGGGAAGGTTCACGTCGCCGTCCGCGTCCAGTATGTCCACCGTGCAAAAGTCCCAGCCGTTCGTTCGCAGAGTTTCCCGGTGACCTTCGGTTGTTTTGCGCGGGCTGTCGTAGAAAACGTTCGTTTCGACGACCGTTCCGTCAGGTATTTCCGGCAGCAACTCCTTGACCCAGGAAACCGGCACAATATTCGGTCCGTGAGGCTCGCCCGTATGCAACTTGACGGCCACCTTGCCTGTCAAAGGCCCGCTGACCTGGCGATACATTTTTTGCAGGCTCTCCGCGCTGAGGTCTTTGGTAAAAAACACCTTGGCCTTGCCTGAAGCCGGGGCTGCGTTATTGTTCCCATGCACGGCCGCGAAAACAGGATCCGCTTTGAGCAGCACGCCGGCGGCAGCGATGGCTCCGACCGCGGTAGCTCCTCCTTTCAGGAATGTGCGTCTTGAGAGATTCTTTTTCATTATATGCTCCTTTGGATGGACTTTCCCCGCGGCACATGCGGCAGGCGGAGGAAGGGAGGTTATGTGGTAAAATATCCATCCGGAGCGCAATAACGAATATCCAATTTTATCTTATTTTTGCATATTCCTGCCACCGCATTCCCCTTTTGCTCAAATTAGGGCAGGATTATGCAAATAAAACTGGAGCACAAGATGGAACAGACTACGAACGTCCAGTGGGCAGAAGACAACGTCGCCATTCTCGGCGAACGCCTTACGGAAGCGGTATCCCGCATGACCAGCGAGGACGGCAAAGTCCAGACGCAGGTCCAGGGATTGTCGCTGACCCGGTGGAACGACACCAGCAGGACGGACGTCTGTTTCTACGCGCCGGCCATCGGCCTGATCGTGCAGGGGAAGAAGGAATCGCTCATCGGCAACGAAGTGTTCCGCTACGGCGCCATGGACAGCCTGGTCAACGGCGTGGACATGCCGAGCACCAGCAGAATTCTCGACGCCACCCCGGAACGGCCTTTGCTCGCGGTTTCCCTGGAAATCGACCGTGCGGTCGCAACGGAGCTTTCCGCGCAGATTCCGCCGATTCCCGGGTTCGTGGATCCGCTCGGCGTTTCCATCGCCCAGGTCAACCAGGGCGTTCTGGACGCCTTCACCCGGCTGGTGGAACTCCTCGAACACCCCCAGCATCTGGCCTTGCGCGCGCCCCTGCTCATTCGCGAAATCATTACACGGGTGCTCATGAGTCCGCAGGGAGCCTCGCTCCGGAAAATTTACACCGTCGGCTCGCACAGCAACCAGGTGGCCGCGGCCGTGACCTGGCTGCGGGAAAATTACGTGCAGCCGCTCCGGGTGGAGGAACTGGCGGACCGGGTGAGCATGGCGACCTCGACTTTTCACCGCCAGTTTAAAAAGGTCACCTCGGTCAGCCCCATCCAATACCAGAAATATCTGCGGCTCTATGAGGCCCAGCGCCTGATGCTGGCGGAAGGAATGGACGCCAACAACGCCGGCCGCGCAGTAGGATATGAAAACATCCAGCAATTCAGTCGCGAATACAAACGCATGTTCGGAGAGCCACCACACCGCGATATCAAACGAATCAGGAAAGAACATTTTCCAGTTCAACACAAAATACCCTGATGCTGGAAGTGCTGCTACCGTTCCATTCCTTTTTTGCGCTCAACTGAGGGATTACAAATGATTTCATTCCCCTCAAGGTGGATTCCTTTACCCCACTTTTCCGCGCATATTGCAGAGCCAAGGTCTCCGCCTCTTTATTGTTTGCCGAAAAGGACAGCCTGTTGCCGCTGTCCCGGATAGCGCCGCCCGAAGGCAAGGCAAAGATGACGGCTCCGTTTTTGTCCACGCGGGAAGTGACACTGCTTTTGCCGCTGACCGAGACAACTTGTTCCATTCGTAAAATGGCCTGCAAACGGCGCTTGGCTTTTGCCGCCAAGCCCTCATGTTCCAGCACGGCGCGTTCCTTTTGTAGGTAATCTATTTTTACTGAACTATTCCCGTGCACTGACCAGTCCTTGGCCTGTGCGATGATTTCCGGCTCAACAAGATCGCGCCGGGAACGAAGCACGACCAGCGCGATCTCGTTTCCCTGTTCCGCCTTGTGCTGCAAAAAACTGTTCCAGGACGTGAACGGGACTTCCTGGAGCACATTGTTGCTCGGCTCCTGAAAAGATTGTTTTGCCTTTGCAATGGCTTCGGCTTCGTGCTTGCGGGCAAGTTGAATGAGTCTTCGCAGATTCTTCTTTGCGATGTTTTTGCGCTCCAGTTCCCGGCGCTTGGCTGCCCATTCTGTGATGGCGGCGAGCATGGCGTATTCCTGTTCCTTGACGGTTTGCAGCCTGGTTTTGCGCATTGCAATGGACGGCAAACAGGCGCTCTTTGAAGCAAAGGGCAAAACATTGCTCTCACAGGGCTGGAAAGTTCTGACTGCTGGTGATGCGGCCACTGAAGATACTGACGATTCAGCAGATCCGGAAAACCCCGTACCGGCCATGAAGCCGGGAACCCGCCCCACAGCTTTGTCCGGCATTGTGCTGACGAAAAAGACCAAGCCCGCCGCCCGTTTCACGGAAGCCAGTCTGATCCGAGAGCTGGAAAAGCGCGGCATTGGCCGTCCGTCCACTTATGCCGCCATCCTGGATACCATTATGAGCCGAGGTTATGTCAAAACCGAGAAACGCTTCCTGGTTCCTACGCCCGTGGGTGTCATGGTGGTCGATTCCCTGCACGGCAATTTCAGCTTTGTTGACTACGAGTTCACCCGCACGATGGAGCAGGCCTTGGACGATATTGCGGCAGGCAAGGCCGACTATCGCGCCGTGGTCGGCGAAGCCCATGCCCGCCTGGAGCAGGAACTCGAGGCCTTTGCCAAGGCCACGGGCAAGGGCTGCCCAAAATGCGGCAAGCCTATGGTGCGCCGGGTGAAAAAGCCCGGCAAAGACGGCAAGGGCGGTTATGACTTCTGGGGCTGCACCGGCTGGCCGGAATGCAAGGCATGAACTGAAACGAAGCTCTTCCGACAGGATCAGGCAGCTTTCAAGCAGGATCGTATCTTACCATAAGCCTGTGAAATCGACATATTGAGCTCATCAAAAAAGTGCTGCCGCCTGCAAATGAGAGCAGGCGGCAGTAAAAAAGGAGCTGGTATGATCAAGAATTTCGCAGTTGCTTCCGTGTTTGCCCTTATCGGCATGTGTTGGGTGGCCGCTTCCGCCTGGGCCTCATCCCAAAAATTTGAAACAACTTCCACGCCCCTGGCCTTGGGAAAGGGCGTCCACGTCCAAAAGGTAACTTTTCCCAACAAAGCAATAACCGTAGTCGGCAACCTTTTCACTCCGGCTGACTATGATTCTTCCAAGAAATACGCGGCCATTGTCATTACCCATCCTGGTGGCGGGGTAAAGGAACAAACGGCGGGCCTGTATGCGGAGCGCCTTGCGCAAAAAGGCTTTATCACCCTGGCTTATGATGCTTCCTATCAGGGCGAAAGCGGAGGCGAGCCCCGCTTCATTGAAGATCCCGCTACCCGCGTGGAAGACATTCGCAGCGCCACTGATTTTCTTTCCAACCATCCAGCCGTGAAATCCGTAGGCGCTCTGGGCATCTGCGCTGGAGGCGGCTACACCGTACACGCCGCGCAGACCGAGGCCCGCATTAAGGCGGTTGCCACCATCAGCGCCGTTGATTCCGGGCGCACTCGCCGGGAAGGTATCGGCGGCACCATGACCGATGAAAGCCGGAACAAGGTTCTGGAAGAAGTCGGCAGGCAGCGCACCATTTAGGCTGCCGGTGGCGATGTGCGATACATCGGCTATGTGGTCAACTCTCCAGACGAAATTCCGGCAAGCGCAGCTCCGAACTCTCTCTGGCGCGAGGGCTATGAGTATTACCGCACGGAGCGCGGAGCCCATCCCCGTTCCACGAACCGCTACCGGTTTACCAGCTTTGACAAAATGTTTGAGTACACCGCGTTCGACCATGTGGATTGGATCTCGCCCCGTCCGCTCCTGCTCATAGCTGGCAGCGCGGCGGATACTCTGTATTTGAGCCAGGACGCTTACAATATGGCGCGGGAACCCCGTGAACTCTTCATCATCAAAGGCGCAACCCACATCGACCTCTACGACAAAGAGCAGTATGTGCCGGGCGTTGTGGACAAGCTCACGGACTTTTACGGCAAACATCTGTAACCCCTAAAGGCCGGAACAAGCGGCGGGCACTTCGCCCCGTCTTTTGTTCCGGCCTTTGTCTATCAGCAAAATCCACCTTTGCAGGCGGTAAAGGCGCTTTCATGGCAACTCCTACAGCAATACATACGTCACACCCACACCCATTGTTTTCGGCTCTGGGGCCACTTGTCGGGACAATTCTGGTATCCTTTCTGGTCATTGGTCTGGCCATGCCGGTTATCCCGCTGCACGTCCATGAAGACCTTGGCCTGCCGACCCTCTATGTAGGGCTGGTAGCGGGCGCTCAGTTCGGCGCGTCTTTTCTTTCCCGCTTCTGGGCCGGTGTCTACGCCGACACGAAAGGCGCGAAACGCTCTATGATGCTGGGGCTTGTCCTGGCCGCGCTGGCAGGAGGTTTGTATTACCTCTCACTGTTTTTTATGCGCAGTCCGTACCTTTCCATGACCGTTCTTTTATTCGGCAGAGCCGTTCTCGGTGCGGGAGAAAGTTTCATCATCACCGGGGCTTCAACCTGGGGCATCATCCGGGCCGGAGCAAACAACACAGGCATGGTTCTCTCCTGGGTGGGAACGGCCATGTATATTGCCTATGCGGTGGGCGCTCCCCTTGGCACCATGTTGTTTTCCTCCATCGGCTTTCAGGCCATATCGCTGGCTACCTTTGCGCTCCCGCTTCTTGCCATGGTGTTTATTGCGCCTCTGCCTGCCGCGTTGCCGATTGCCAAAACGCGGGCTTCACTGAACAGCGTACTCCGTGCCGTGTGGGTGCCGGGAGTGGGCCTAGCCTTCAGCAGCGTGGGGTTTGGAGCCATTACGACCTTTATTGTGTTGTTATTCGCACAGCATGGGTGGGATCAAGCCTGGCTGGCCTTTTCGCTGCTCAGCATATTTTTCATGCTTGGCCGTGTCTGTTTCGGGCATCTGCCGGACAAGATAGGCGGGGCCAAGGTGGCGTTGACCTGCCTTATCATTGAGGCGTCCGGGCAAGCCTGCATCTGGCTCGCGCCCGACTCTCTTCTTGCCTTCATCGGGGCGGCGTTGACCGGCCTTGGCTATTCCCTGGTGTACCCCGGCCTGGGAGTAGAAGCCGTACAGGCAGCCGCGCCGGAACAACGCGGCGTGGCCATGGGCGCATATACGGCTTTTCTGGATCTGGCGCTGGGCATTTCCGGGCCTGCGCTTGGACTCATTGCAGGGATATCAAGCGTCAGCATGATTTACGGCGTGAGTACCATGACTGTGCTTTGTTCAGGCTTAGTTGCTTATCGCATAATGATAAACAGGTGAGAGAATCAGGCAGTATAGAGGCAGGATCGTATCTTCAAACATGGCGGCTGAATGCCTATGCTGTAAGCACCAATAGGAGTTTTCTGATTTCAGGTAATTTTCAAAAAAGAGAAATGAGGAGTTTTTCATGCACACTATAAAAATAAGCCTATTCGCCATGGCAATAATCCTGCTCATGTGTTTGACGGCGTTTGCCCAGCAAGGCGATTCTCAAGAAAAGAGCACGAAAATAGCTCTGACCATTGAAGGTAGCACCTACTCCGCTGTTCTTTACGACAATGCCGCTGCCAAAGATCTCATAGCGAAACTTCCGCTCACGGTGTCACTGAATCGCGGCAACCGGGATTATTGCGGAGACATATCACCCCTGCAATACAGCCGGGAACAGGTACAAAAAGGGTATCGCAACGGCGAGTTGGCTTATTGGATACCCGGACAGGATTTCGTCATTTTCATTGAAAAAGAAGAAACCGGCGCGAGTGTGGACGGGGTAGTGGTGCTCGGCGCTATGACTTCCGACATCCAGCCGCTGTTCAGCCTTGGCCGTTCCATCCAGGTGCGTATCGCGCCGGCGGAGCAATAAGGAGTCGGCATGATACGCCGAAAATCGCTTTCCATAGCCGTCAAGCTGGGCATTGATCTGGCCATGCTCGTTTTGTTCCTGGCCAGCCTGGGCTTCCGGCTCACGGAAGAAAAAACTCACGAATGGTTGGGCATGGCGCTGTTTACCCTGTTCGCCGTGCTTACCTGGATCAACCGCCGCTGGTATACGAATCTTTTTAAAGGAAAATATACCCTCCGCCGCCTTGTGAATACTGCGGTGAACCTTTCACTGCTTGGCTTGATGTTGCTCCTGGCCGCAGGCGGCATGATGAACTCCCGTTTTGTTCTTTCCTTCCTGGAACTGAAAGGCGGAATGCAGTACCGCGAATGGCACACCCTTGCTGCTTACTGGGGGCTGGTGATTATAGGCATTCATACTGGAATGCACTGGAGCATGATCAGCGGATTTGTGCGCAAGATGACAGGGAACGCACTTTTGCATCCCGTGACACTCACCGCCTTGCGAATCCTTGCGTTTACGGTTCTTGCTTTCGGCATCTGGGCCTCGTTTGATCGGGAAATGGGAGCCAAGCTGTTCCTTGGATTCGGGTTTGATTATTGGGATATGGAACGTCCAGCCGTTTTGTTCTATGCCAGCGCCTTTTCCATCATGGCACTGTATGCATTCATAACGCACCTCGTTATGCGTCTGGCTGGGAAACTTGTGGATACAGCCATACCCCTGGCTGCCAGCCGACCTGGCCGTCAACTGTAGGGCAAACAGAAACAATACCGGCTGTCGTTTCTGAGGCGGCAGCATAAGGAGATTACAATGTTCAAAGCAATTCTACTCGCAATAGCGTTCATGGCTGTACTTCCATTCAGCGCAAACGCTGCCGAAGCCCGCGAAATCAAGGTCAAAGTTACCGCCGGCGAGCATGTGCTGACCGCAACATTCCTGAACAACGCGACTACCAGAGCTTTGGTCGCCAAATTCCCGCTCACGATACCGATGATGGATCTGTACTCGCGTGAAATGTGCTACCGCTTCCCGGATGCGCTGCCTGCAAACGAAGCAGGTACCAGCGGTTACGAAGTAGGCGACATTGTGTATTGGACGCCACGGCACAGCTTTGTGATCATGTACGAGCAGAACGGCGAGCGGATCAGCAGCTTGCAGAAAATTGGCCGTATCGACGGAGTAGAAATATTCAGGCGAACCGGCGACATAAATGTCACCTTTGAGCTGATGGATAAGTAGGCCCGCATAAAAACAGGGAGGACACAAGCATGAAATTACTCTTATACGGCCTGCTGCTTTTGGGCTGCGTCACTGTGCCTGGAATGGTGCCCGGTAAAGTGTTGGCCGCTGAAGCCGGAAAGCCAAAGGTGCTGGTGGTTTTTTATTCCAAGTCCGGCAATACGGAAGCTGTGGCCAGGATGATCCAGGCTAAAACAGGCGGTGACATATATAAAATTGAAACCGTCAAAACATATACGCGAGAACGTCCGGCTGCTGCGGATATTCCCAAGGAAGAACTGGAAACCGGCAACCTGCCTGAACTCAAAGGGGAATTCCCGGACATAAGCCGATACGATGTGGTGATCATCGGGAGCCCCATCTGGTGGTACACGGCGGCAACGCCTGTAATGACCTTTTTGCGCGATATTGATTTCCAGGGAAAGACGGTTGCCGGGTTTTACACATATGCGGGTGACGGAAGGCGGTTTGACGGCGATCTGCGCAACCGGGCGAAAAATGCCCGTGTCATGGAAAGCATCGGCTTTCGCGGCACCTATGATAATGGTCGAGGGGAAGAGCCGGACGGGCGGGCCTACCAGGAGGAGCGTAAAGAGGCGGTTGGCAGGCAACTTGATGCCTGGCTTGGCAAAATTCTCTGACAGACTACAGTGACCAACAAAAAAGGGTTGCCCGGTGGCAACCCTTTTTTGTTGGTCAGGCTGGTTATGCCTGTAAGGCTTCGGCCTCCATCTGCGGACGTAGGCGTGATGTATCGCGGCGAGGCGGCGCTCCGAATTCCCGCTTGTATTCGCGGATGAACTGCGTGGAGCTTTCATACCCCACGGCATAGGCGGCATTGTTGACATCGTGGCTGTCGAACAGCATCAACCGTTTAGCTTCATAAAGACGCAGTTGCTTCTGAAACTGCAATGGGCTCCGGTCAGTGACCTCTTTAAAATGCCTATGGAAAGTGGACGTAGCCATGTTGACCATTTGCGCCAGTACATCAACCCGTAATGGTTCTTTGTAGTTCTCGCGCAGCCAGGTGATAGCGCGGGCGATCTGGTTTGTCCGGGTGCCGTTGGTGCAGACTGTGCGTAGCCATTCACCCTGCGGACCTGCCAAAAGCCGATGATGAATTTCGCGTATGAACAGCGGGGCCATTACCGGAATTTCTTCCGGCTCATCAAGAAGGTTGATCAGCCGCAAAAAGGCGGCAACCACCTTTGGATCTGCCTCTGCCACGGCAACCACTTTGTGCGGGCCGCTGTATCTCTGCACAGGCGGCGTTTCAGCGGCCAGTTGCGCGATCAATTCCCTGTCCAAATGCAATGCCACGGCTAGAAAGTGTTCGCCGGGTGAATCTGGGGAAACAGGCAGAATACGGCTTGAAGTCGGCATGTCGATGCCTGTTATCAGGCAATGCCCCTCACCGTATTGGTAGCTTTGACTGCCAATGACCGAATGCTTGAAACCCTGCACAGTCAGTCCGATAAGCGGGATATCGAAAATATTGACCACTTCATTATTCTGAGCCCGCCTCACCACCATAAAGCCGTCAATGGCTGTCTGGAGCCGTCCGGTTTCAGGCGTCCAGCGAAGAACCTGTTCTTTGAGCTGTTCGTTTATCCGGTCAACGCCGGTTGCGGGAACATTCATATTGCGAACCTCTCTGATAAGTGCTGCCGATTTTCATCATTTGGCAGGATTATCCATTTACAATTTAGCTATTTTTAGCATCTATCGCTTTTTATGAAAAGACCTCCGAGAGAAATAGGCAGCATTTCGGCAGAAACGGATATTCAGTTCCGGGTTTAGAGGCCCTACAGTGGGCATACGCAGACAAGGCTGGCCATATGGACATTACGAAAACAACATCACCAGGGAGATATTTATGAAAATGACGGCGCTACTTCTGGCTTTGGGAGTATTTTTTACCATGGGTGCATTCGTTGGCGAAGCCTCGTCGCAGCAGGCGGCAGGAGAGCAGGCAGTGGTGAAAGCTGGCTCCAAGCCGGAAAACAAGGCATCCAACAAAACTTTCACCGGAGATGTGAGTCATATCTCCATTCTTCCCGCCACGCCGGACGCCAATTTTGCGATGTCCACAGTCATCTTCCAGCCTGAAGCCCGTTCCTTCTGGCATACTCACCCCGCAGGGCAGCGTCTGATTGTTATCGAAGGATCAGGGCTTACCGGTACTGCGGACGGTAAAGTGGAAGTCATCAACAAGGGCGATGTGGTTGAATGTCCGGCAGGGGTTAAACACTGGCACGGCGCTTCACCAACCAGCGCCATGACGCACATTGCCATAACCCCCTTCAAAGACGGCAAGAAGGTGGAATGGATGGAAGAAGTCACAGACGAACAATACAGCAAACGGTAAGCGGGAGAAGATATGCGGAAAAAAATCGTAACCCTGGCGGGTGCCCTGGTGTTGCTTTTGGGATTCACAGCCATTTCGGAGGCGCAGACCGTGAACGCCAACACATTGAATGACAAACAAAAAGCTCTTGTCACCATTTCGGCCTTCACCGCCAATGGCGACCTTGAAAAACTCAAAACCTCTCTTAACGAAGGGCTCGATGCCGGACTGACGGTGAACGAGGTCAAGGAAGTTCTTATTCAGCTTTACGCCTATACAGGATTTCCGCGCAGCCTGAACGGCATCAACACCCTCATGGCTGTAATAGACGAGCGTGAGAAGAAGGGGATTAAAGACGAGCTTGGCAAAGAAGCAACGCCCATGCCCGCGAATTTCAACCGGGATCAATATGGTGCGGAAACTCGCGCCAAGATCGGCGGACGCCCGACCATCCCCCCGCCGAGCGGCTACCAACTTTTTGCTCCGGCCATAGACAGCTTTTTGAAAGAACATCTGTTTGCAGACATTTTCTACCGAGACAACCTTGATTGGCAGAGCCGGGAGCTTTCCACCATATCCGCTCTCGCCGCCATGAGCGGAACAGCAGGCCAGCTTCGCTTTCACATGGGCGGAGCCATGAATATGGGGCTGACCGAAGGGCAGATGAAAGATTTTGTCAGCGTCCTGGAAAAACGGGTTGGGAAAGGCGAAGCCGCAACCGCCGGGGAAACACTCAAAGCGGTATTGGCTGGACGCGCCAAATAAACGGTTCTGCGGCAGACGGAAGCTGCCCCTTGTAACAAAGATGGCAAGGGGCAGTTCAGGGTTTAACTACTTAACAAGCGAGCCGCGAAGTTCGCTTTTTTTTCACACCCCTAAATGGGAAAACAAATATAAATCAATAAGTAACAAGATATTTTAGCATGGCCGAATCGTAAATTTTTAACCAAAACATTTTAACAACAGGAACCAAATGGGGTTGCCATGGAGAAAACAGTTACAGTTTCTTCCCAAGAATTCAAACACACCGCCGCAAAGACAATCCGGTTGGCCTTCATGCTTTGCGAAAGCCGCGTACGAGCATGCAAAGGCAAAAAGCCGTGCCCTGAACTCAAAGCCTTATCCTCCGCCGCAGTGGCAATGGAAAACGCCATTGCCGTCTTTATCTCTCTCGAAAATCTTTGTGAATAACCCTTCATGTGTCCGCATAACTGTGGACACCTTTGCCCGACGATGTCACGGAATACATTGAAATGTTTTACAACAGACAACGTCGACAAGCGGCGCTCGGCTATCTTTCACCAGTGGCCTTTGCTCGTAAACTTCAAGAGGAGCAACTGGCCATGGCTGCATAGGTTGGCGTCCGAATTTGACGACCTATGTCAAGTTGAACTGGCGGCATTTTTAGGCATCCGCCAATCATCTATTTCCGATGCCAAAAAACGTAAGTCCATTCCGGCTGAGTGGTTGCTGACGCTCCTCCTGCGCAAGGGGATAAACCCGCAATGGGTTCTAACCGGAACCGGCCCGCGTTATCTTCAAGCCGCAGAGGTGACAAGGGGATTGCCGCAAGCCGGTTCTGTAGATCCCGTCAGCCTTCTAAAATTGTTCTCCCCGCATGAACTCGCGGCTGAGCTTGTGAACAGAGTACCTGATCCTGCGATGCCTGAATGCGCCTCAGTGCAGAGAAAAACGAGACGCCGCCTGATGTACCGCAAACCTCGCTGACGTTTTACCGTTCCATTCCTCGTTTGCGCTCAACAGCAGGCATGCGGGTGATTTCGTTCCCCTCCAGATATAATTCTTTTCCCCATTTTTTCCGCGCATATTGCAGAGCCAAGGTCTCCGCCTCTTTATTGTTTGCCGAAAAGGACAACCTGTTGCCGCTGTCCCGGATAGCGCCGCCCGAAGGCAAGGCAAAGATGACGGCTCCGTTTTTGTCCACGCGGGAAGAGACACTGCTTTTGCCGCTGGCCGAGGCGACTTGCTCCATTCGTAAAATGGCCTGCAACCGGCGCTTGGCTTTTGCCGCCAATCCCTCATGCTCCAGCACGGCGCGTTCCTTTTGTAGGTAATCTATTTTTACTGAACTATTCCCGTGCGCTGACCAGTCCTTGGCCTGTGCGATGATTTCCGGCTCAACAAGATCGCGCCGAGAACGAAGCACGGCCAGCGCAATCTCGTTTCCCTGCTCCGCTTTGTGCTGCAAGAAGCCGTTCCAGGATTTGAACGGGATTTCCTGACGCACGTTATTGCGGGGCTCCTGGAAAGACTGTTTTGCCCTGGCAATGGCTTCGGCTTCGTGCTTGCGGGTAAGTTGAATGAGTCTTCGCAGATTTTTCTTGGCAATGTTTTTCCGCTCCAACTCCCGGCGCTTGTCCGCCCATTCGGCACGGATAGCGGCGAGCGTGGCGTCTTCCTGCTCTTTGACGGTTTGCAGTCTGGTTTTTCGCACTGCAATGCCTGTCTGGTATTCGGCAAAGAGCTGGCCGCGCTCCGGAGAACGGTGCAAGGGAGCAGCGGCATAGCGTGTCCGCTCCTGGACATGCTCCATAGCCTGTGACGGCTGGTAGGAACCGAACTGAGCCTCCAGCCTCTTCATGGACAAACCCCTGTCCAGGCCGCTGGCCTTTATAGAGTGGCTGGTTTTTTTGCTGTGCCGGTCTTTGATGACCAGGCCATTGCCGTGCTTTTTTATCTCCATACCATGTCCGGCCAGGGCCGTGTGCAGATCCTGCCAGGACGTTGCGGCCTCCAGGGCGCGGAGTATCGCTTCCCGGTGCTCCTTGGCGTAGGAATCGAATGATTGCTGGCCGGTGTGGGCTTCCACAAGCTGCGCTTTGTCGTTGCCGCGCTGTCGATCTGAAGATGTGTGTTCAATGCCGTTATCAACCGTCAGGCCGAATTCACGTTCTATGGCCCGGCATACCTTGTCGCGTATCCAGAAATCCCGGAATTCCTTGTGGCAGGTGTATTTTTCCGGGTGGATCATGTTGTAGGCAACGTGCATGTGCAGGTTGCCCGTGTTTTTGTGAACGCCGCAATGGCGCTGATGGTCGGTATAGCCGAGAGCGGAGGCAAACCGCTCTTCAATGGTCTTGAAGACTTCCGGCGTCAGCTTGGCCTCGTCTTCCGGGCGGAAGCTGATCACCAGATGGTACGTCTTTGACGCAGCGCGGGTATTTCGCGCCTGCACGTCCAGGGCTTCCGCAATGCCTTCCGCGTAGTCCTCGCCGCCCAGCATGCCTGCGCACCAGTTCATCAGGCATTTCTCGCCGGATGGCCCGGCGGCGGCAATATACTCGGCAAGGCGGGCGTAATTGTCGTTTTTCGCCTCGATAAATACGCGCTTGCTGATCATCGTATGCGCTCGGCTGCGGCCTGCACGTCCCGTTGCCGGGCGTCCAGTTCATGCAGCAATTTGTGGACGATGTGCCGGTCGGCTCCGTTGGCCAGTGCCTGCTTGATCAGTCCGCCCAAGCGGCCCAGGTCGCCTTTCAGGCGGCGAAGCTCCAGCCGGGCCTCGTGATGCTCCAGGCTGGGCACGCTGAACCCCAAGCAGACTTTCTTACTGAAGGTCGAAAGTGACAATCCGGCCCGGTCGGCTGATGCTCGGATTTCGCCAAACTCCGCCGATGTCAGGTAGATTTTGAGGACGTGTTTTTTGCTGGGCATGTGGAGCCTCCTTTTTATTGGAGGCTCTCTGGCCTGCATAGTGCCGGTAGACGAGCCAGGCATATTGCCTGCCGCGCTCCGGGTCGGGCGAATGGTATTTGCCCACGGCTTGCCAGTTCAAGCCATGCCTGGCGATTTCTTCCGCCAGTATCCGCTTTCCCCAGGCTTCGTTCACGTCGGGATCGAGCAAGGAAAACGGATCAATGGAAAACCGCTTCATCCACCAGTTATTGATTTGCATTTTGCCTACATCAAAGCTCTTTCCGGCAGTCAGGGCTTCGCGGATCAGATTTTCCGCTTCTTCCCGTGTGGCCGGATAGTGCGACTTGCCTGCCACATTAACGGCCAGGGGATTCAGGCCGGATTCCTGCCGGGCGATGGCCTTGACCAGGGCGGAAGGCGGCTCCTCCGCAACAGCCTCTCCAAACGGAACGAACAAGGCGACCGCCAGTGCCAGAAGTCTTGTTTTCATGGGGTCAAACCTCTTGGGTTTTACGTTGAGCGGAACGCGAATAAGTCAGCCCCGCAGGGCAGGACGGGAGGGGAACACCCAAAAGGTGGGCCTACCTACCTTGTCCTGTCCTCCGAAGTGATTGCAGTATATCACGCGATGTTGAAAGTTTTTCGGATATACGCTGTGATTTCAGCATGTTTTAAGATATTGTAAGATGTTTTATGTTCGGTTGAAAACCGTTCATATTCCTGCAAACCCTTGCAACAGATTTCAAGGGATTTTATATAGGCGGCACAATGAATTCCGAAGACCACACTCCAGAGAAAATGCAGCGCCTTTTTGTGGCTGTGGAATTGCCTGATGCCGTTCGGGAAGCCCTTACGGCGTTGCAAAAGGGATTGTCCGGGATACGCTGGACTGCACCGGAAAATTTGCATCTGACCTTGCGCTTCATTGGCGAGGTGCCGGTGGCGCAAGCGGAAAGAATCCGGGCAGCGCTTGAAGAAGTTCAGACAAAGAGCTTTTCTTTATGCCTGAGCCAGCTTGGATTTTTCGATAGAAGGCCGCAGGCGATTCTCTGGGCCGGGATAGAGGCGTCACAAGAATTGCTCGCGTTGAAAGAACAGATTGACGCCACGCTTGCGGCACGGGCTGATCTGCGGCTTCCGCAAGGGCGTTTTTCGCCGCATATCACTTTGGGCAGAATGAAGAACGCTGACCGAAAGGCCTTGCGGGAACTTACGGCGCGGCAGTCCATTGCGGCCCAAACGCCGTTCCCAGTAAACGCATTCACGCTGTTCAGCAGCGTGCTGGCTCCCGAAGGAGCAAAGCACACGGTTGAAGCGCGGTACAGCCTTACCGCTGAATAATTATGAAAAATACAGTAGATATACGACCCGCCACAGAAGTGGACGTTTCCGACATCTTTACCGTGCGCTGCGCGGTCAAAGAGAACCACATGAGTCTCGAAGAACTTGCGGAACTGGACATCACCCCGCAGTCGGTGGCCGACATGATTACGGGCGGCGACTACATTGTGCCGGTGGCCGTGGCCGATGGCCGGATCGTCGGCTTTGCCATGGCGCAAGTATCCGAAGGCTACTTGTTCGCGCTGTTTGTGCATCCAGATTATGAAGGCAAAGGCATAGGCCGCGCCATTATGGAAGTGGTCGAATCCGAGCTTGCCAAACAAGGGGTGAAAGAAGCCTGGCTGGCCACCGGATCTGAGCCGGGGATACGCGCTCCCGGCTTTTACCGTCATCTCGGCTGGGTGGAATGCGGGGTCATGGATGACGGACAGTTGAAATTTCACAAGTTTATTACCCACAAAGAATGATGAAAAGCCGTTCGGGAGGAGCAGGCCGCCGGTTGACTTTAAAGGCAGGGCCGGTAATCTCGGCCATTATGATCACCAAAACGGAGGCGATGTATGGCCAAGGTACTGTTCATAACCAGCAGTTGGCGGAAAAGCAGCAATTCCTCGTGGCTTGCGGAAAGAGCGGCGGAAGCCGCACGGGAAACCGGGCATGAAGTGACAATAACGGACATCGCCAAGCTGAACATCGGGCCGTGCCGGGCCTGCATGGGCTGCCGGAAAACGAAGGATGGCCGATGTATTCTCAAAGATGACATGGGCCAGTTTTACCCCATACTGGAAGAAGCCGATGTGCTCGTATTCACGTCACCCGTATACTGGTTCAACCTTTGCGGGCAGATCAAGCAGTTCATTGACCGCTGTTATGCCCTGGGCGGAAAAGAGTTTCCTGACGGAACGAACTGTTTCAGCCGTAAAAAGATAGGACTGGTGCTCGCGCATGAAGGCGAAGATCCCTATGACTCCGGCGGCATCAATGCCATCCGCTCCATACAGGATACCTGCTCTTACCTGGGAGCGGCCTTTGCCGGGGCGCTGTACGGCTCTGCCAACGATGCGGGCGAAGCCGCCAAGAATCCCGCGTTGTTGAAGAAAGCTAAAGAGTATGGGTCGGCGTTGTAAGTTTACCCCTGGAAAGGCAACCTGTTTGATTGTTGCCTTTCTTCATTTTTGCCTTTTGGGGATTTATGCGCGACACCTAAGGCCAGACCTTGCGACACATATTTCGAGAGCAATGTGCGTGCACAGCTCTTGAAAAAGGAAACGTATGCCGGAACCGCTGAAAAACAGGTTTACTTACGAGTCGCTTCACGATCTGGCTCTGCGTATCAGTGCCGCATACTCTCCGTTTCCGGTTGATGATTTTGTCGCCGATATTATGGATGAAACATGGGATAGCTTGGAACTGAAAGCCCGCATGCGGCAAATCACCATCCATCTGGGCAGGCATTTGCCGCGCGATTATGAACAGGCCCTGGCGATCCTTGATAAAGTCATTGCGGGGTATCCCGCTGGTTTTGCCGACTTTACGCTCCTGTGCTTCCCGGATTTTGTTGAAGTCCACGGGCAGGACGCGGCTCATTGGGATGTGTCGATGGCCGCGCTCGAACGATATACCGCATACTCAACTGCCGAGTTTGCCGTGAGGCCGTTCATCATAAAGCATGAAGCGCGTATGATGGCGCAGATGGCTGCCTGGGCCGGGCACGACAATGAGCATGTCCGGCGGCTTGCCAGTGAGGGGTGCCGCCCGGCGCTGCCGTGGGGGCAGGCGCTCGTCAGCTTCAAAAAAGATCCGTTGCCGGTTCTTGCCATTTTGGAGCGACTGAAAAGCGATCCGTCGCTGTATGTCCGTAAAAGCGTGGCCAATAACCTTAACGATATTTCCAAAACGCATCCTGAGTTGATCGCAAAAATCACAAGAGACTGGTACGGCAAAAATGCACACACCGACTGGATTGTAAAGCATGGGTGCAGGACGCTTCTTAAAAAGGGTGACAGAAACGTGCTGAATATCTTTGGCTTTGCGGATGCCAACTCTGTGCACGTTGACGGCTTTGCGCTGCGTGCCGCATCTGTTCCCATTGGCGAGGCCATAAGCTTTTCCTTTACCATTGAGACAAAAAAGGTCGCCAGGGTGCGGCTGGAATACGGCATTGATTATATGAAGGCGAACGGCAAACGAAACCGCAAGATATTCCAGATCTCCGAGATTTCCTTACCGAAAAATGGAAAGAAGTCGTACACCAAAAGCCATTCTTTTGCGGAAGTAAGCACACGGAAACACTACCCCGGCACGCACTCCGTTACGCTGCTTGTAAACGGCGAGGAGCGAGGCACACTGGATTTTGAGGTATTGGCCGCAAAATAGCCTGTTGTTGCGCAGGCCACGGAGCCGTTTTCTTGTAACCGCCCGTCAGCGGCGGCGGTATTCCTGGCCGGGGCTGTAGCTCAAAGAATAGCCCAAAATCTCATTGGTTTGTCGCTGGGCCTCCTCAGGGGGTACGCCCCGGAGCACCAGTTCTCCCCATTTTCGATTCCAGGCGAGAGTGCGTTGTTCCCGGCTTTCGTCGGTTCGGGCAAAGGGCAGCCGAAAACCGTGTTTCGATGGCGATTTGAAGGAACCCCGCAAGCGGGTCATCAAGTCAGACAGCTTTTTGTTCATCTTCTGGGCTTTGCGGCGCAGGCGCTCCGAGGCCCGTGCCCGTTCCCGGTGCAGCATCGGGCCAAGTCCCAAAGCTTCAAAAAGGGCTTCCGTGACAATGCGGATGGCCCGGCAGCCGAAAAATGCGCCTTCCTCGTTCTGTTGCCGGGGCTGCTTCACTCGCATGAATCCGGTTTCTTTCAGCAGGGCAATGGCCCGTTCGCAGCGGCGTTGGCCGAGACCGGAATCCCGCACGATGGTGCGCATGTCGATGTCGATGAAGCCGCTGGCCGGGGTGGGTGCGCCGAGGCACATGGAGGCCAGATCCAGGTGCCGGAAAATGACTTC
>NZ_JBAIYR010000018.1:0-18769 GCF_036763145.1 Desulfovibrio sp. 1188_IL3213
GGGCGCGCAGGGCCTCAATGCGGCGGCGCACGGCCTCCGCTCCGGCCAGTACGGTTTCAAGGGGTACGAAACCGCATTGCAGCGAGCTTTGCTCTGAAAATATTTTGAGTACCGAGGTGTTTTTGATGGGCGTGGCCGCATCCTGGGCGATGGGCGAACGCTCCAGCGGCACGCCGTGGACGATCTGGTATCCGCCCACGCAGATGCGGCCCGAAGAGGGGTAGGACGGCACAAGCACGGCAAGGGATTCCTGATGCCCGTAGCTTTCGTCCATAGCCTTGACGGCGGCCTCTATTTCCGCGCCGATATTGCCCCGCAGGGTGGAGTCCACCCGTTTTGCCACCAGAGCCGGTTTTTCGGCGCAGAACATCTTGACCGCAGCATACACCGCGTCCCAGGCTTTTTGCGGCGAAAGCAGGCGGCTTTCGGCATTGAGAGACACTGCGGTAAAGGACGCAAAATACTGCGGGTCCCATTTATCAAGGCCCAGGCAGGTGGCGCTGGAAAAACCCTTGGCGGTAAGCAAGGCCCCATTGGCATTGGCGCCGGTAAAGTCGTCAGCGATTACAGCTATATTCATGTGGTTCTCCTGTTTTCCGGCAGCAGGCGAAAGACGGACGCCCGCCGGGGGGAGCTGGTCAGGAATCGGCGTACAGCAGGCTGGCTCCGGCGGCTTCAAGCTGCTGGCGCGCGCCTGCGGAAAGCCCGCAGTCCGTGATAATGCGGTAAAAGTCATCAACGCCCGCCACGCGCCAGGGGCTGAACTTGGCGTACTTGGAGGAGTCCACAAGCAGGATGCTTTTATCCGCGCTTTCCATAAGCTGAATCTTGCGGTGCATCTTTTCAGAGGAGCTGGTGGTCACGCCGCGTTCGGCTTCCCACACGTTGATGCCCACAAAGGCCAGGGTGGTGCGGATGCGGCGCAGGTACTCCATGCCTGAAACGTCGTTGCAGGCCCGGCTTACGGGGTCTACCCGGCCTCCGGTAAGAAAGACCTCGATATGCGCATGCCCTGACAGGAGCATGGCGATTTCAAGGTCGGGCGTGACCACGCTGAGGCGGCTGAGCGGCAACGACGGCAAAAGGCGCGCAAGCTCAAGGGTGGTGGTTCCCGCATCCAGGGAGATAAAGGCGTTGTCTTCGATAAAGCCGCAGGCGGCGCGGGCAATGTCGGCCTTGGCCTGGCGCATGCACGAAGCCTTGTGCGAACGCGGTATGTCGTGCGCCTCAAAACCAATGGGTACGGCTCCGCCCCAGGTGATCTCAAGCAGATTCTGCTCTTCCAGCGCTTTGAGGTCACGCCGGACGGTCATGATGGAAATACCCAGGATTTCGGCCAGTTCTCGCGTGTTGACAGCACCCTGGCTTTTGATGATGCGGGCCATTTTTTTACGTCGCTCAACCGGCAGCATGGCAAGTATCCTGTTTCGTTGGTATGTTGTTTTTTAGGATAATTTGTTAATTTTTGTTATCTTCGGTTGCGGGCATCGAGTCAAGAGGTTCAACGAAAAAAGCTCCGGATTTTTATCCGGAGCTTGAGTGCTATGAGTCTATGCTTGATATTTTGTTAAATTTTGTTTCCAGGGCGCCAGCGATGTTTTCTGTAACTTTTATCAGGCGGCAGTGCGGTATTTGCCCGCTTTCAGTTCATGCAGGTATTCCCTGTTCTTTTGCAGATAAAAGGTCAGCGCCCGCGAAAAATCCTTGCCGAGCAGGCCCTGCAAAAGTTCGGTTGTAATTTCACGTTCCAGACGCAGCAGGGAATGCAAGGCAAGGATGCCCTGTTTTTCCTCCACCGGGATGGCCGTGATTTTTTGCCAGAAAATCTGCCGGGCGCGGGGTTTGAAATACCACATGTACATCATGTCCAGCATGTGCTCCAGGGCCTGCCGTGCTGCCACCGGATCGCTCTTGTAGAGCTTTTTCCAGTAATCCTGAGGATGTTGCAGCATTTTTGCCAGATTGCGATGAGGAAACAGCAGCTCCTGGGTGGCGAGGCTTTTAAAAATCTGCGCAAACTTGCTGTCATAGTCGCTTTGTCGCATGCGCAGGTAATGGTTGCGGTCGGCAAAGCCCTCGATAATAGCCGCCACAATGTCTGAAGAGCACTTGGAAACGATGGCAGCGCAGTTTTGCAGCAGCATCATGGGGTCCGGCAACTGCATGAAGATGAAAAAATGCAGCAACCCGTGGCCGAGCAGCATGGATAACGGTATGGACAGGGCGCTGCGAAACAGGTTGCCGACCACGGCTTCCTTGGGCAGGCCCCGGAAGATGTTGTGGCCGGAAATGTAGATGCTGTTTACCAGCGCAATGACCGCATAGACCATGACGGCATTGTCCTGCACGGTTATGCCCAGCAGGTCTTCAAGCAGCCACAGGCGCACGGCCACTTCCAGCAGGGGAACGGATATGCCCGTGTACATGAGGGAGTCTGCCATGCGGCTCCAGCTCACATAGCGGTTCCAGGGCAGGAGCATGGACCGGCTGAAGGCCCCGCCGCCTACCATGGACTGGGCCACGTTGCGCACCGCCGTGATGGCAAACCAGAGCAGCGCGCCGAACCAGGTGAGCACCCACCAACTGCCCACATACCAGAACGCCCATTGCGCGGGCAGAAATCCCGCCAGAATTTTGAGCAGGTTGATCACGTCGCTGTTGACATAGGTGGGGTTCCAGGGGCTGACCTCAAAGGCGGGGCTGGCGCCGTCCTTGGGGTTTTCCCTGTTCATGCCCTTGGCGTCGACGCCGCCCAGGGTCACAAGATTGCCGTCCTGTCCCACTGTGGTGGTCTTTTTTTCAAGCCCCCACCCCCGCACGCAATGGCAGCCGAGATGGCGGAGACCGGGCAGGCGGCGCAGGCGTTTTATCCACCAGGGCTGGGCGTATGGCGGTTCGTGGTGCTGCACAAAACTGTAAATATCCGTATGCACGGGCAGGAGCAGGCGCTGTTCCTTGTCTTCCCGCGCAAGGGCGTCGCGCGCCTGCTGCGGCAGGGTTTCAACAAAGACAAGACCCATGCCGTGGGTATGGTGCGAACGGCTTGTGGAGTCCGTGCCGATGCGCGAACCCAGCGGGGCGGACGCATAGAATTCCTGAAGCCGGGGCAACTGGTCGAGCACGGCCTGTAACAGGGGGCGGCGCGAGGACTCTTCCGGCTCTTCCCGCACGATCTGGCGAACCACCTGCTTGAGGCGCAGGATGCTGCCTTCATTGATGGCCCGCTGCAGGCAGTTGATGGCTTCCACATGGGTAAGCTGGCCGCTGGTCCATTCCCGCAGATTGAAAAGCTCAAGATGGGTGATGTGGCCCTTGCCGCGCCACAGCAGTTCCAGAATGTCCTGGGGGGTCAGGCCCGCCAGGTTAAGCACCATCTGGCACGGGTGCAGGGGGATGAGCGATTCAAGCAGGGTCTCCGGTTCACGCAGCAGCACTTCGGGCAGGCTTTTGTGCGGCGTGTAGGGAAAGACCATGTCAGGGTTGGCCGTCGGACTCAGCCATTCGGCGCGGATGCTGTCGGGTACGAAGTCTTCAAGGCTTTCCACAAGGGTCTTGGCTGCGGCGCGCGCATCACCCTGCTGCTGTTCCATCTGTTGGCGCAGGCGGTTGGCGGCCTCATGAGCCAGCGGCGCCCACTGGGAAAAAATGTATTCTGCCAGATGCAGGGATGAAGGCTGCCGGTGGCCCACATAGGCCAGAAAATCGCCTTCTTTCAGCGGCTCGGGTGCGGGGATGCCCAGTTGTTCGGCCAGACGGGGCGCATGCGTGTTGTTCCAGGCCCGCAGCAGGCGCAGGGCATGTTCCTGCATCCAGGTGTTCACCGCGGCGTATTCCGACAGCACCCCGGCGATGTCGGGCCTGCGCAGCAGGTCGGCAAAGGCTCTCGGGCTGTTGATATCAAGGGGAACCCAGGTGAATTCCACCATCTTGTCGCCAAAGGACGCGCGAAACTCAATGCCGATGCGCACCGTGATGCCCATGATGCGCGCGGCGCGCAGCAGTTCTCCGGCGGCTTCGGGATCAACGGTATTGTAGTAGATGACCGTTAAAAAGCGGATGCCCTTGACCCATGCGTCCATGACCAGATGTGTGGGGCTTTTGCGGCCCTTGGTGTTGGCATCGTGGACGTGGTGGTCGAAGGCCTGCTGGTTCCAGGCCTCGGGCATTTCCAGCAGATGATAGCGGCAGAGCAGCTTGCGTATGATGCGCGGCGCGCCGCGCACGGCCTGATGAAATTCGTGGGCCAGAGGGAGCTGCAAATGGGTATGCGGGCTGGAACGCACAAGATCCTTCATGAGCTGGATGAGCACGCGCGCGGTATTTTTCTGCAAGGGGGAATGCACGGAATAGAGCACTTCGTCGTGCAGACGGCGCAGGGCGTGCAGCCTTTCCTGTGTTCCGCCGTCTTCAAGGCTTTCAAGCAGGATGATGACGGCGCGGGCCATGCGCAGGCCCGGTTCGGAGGTCAGTTCGATGACGCCGTTGGGGTGCAGGGCCGGGTCTGGCTGGGGCAGGGACTGGTTGTGCGCGCGCGCGGCGGAAAAGTCGTTGACGAGGCGGACGAGCTGATGGTCCTGGGGGTCAAAAAGCCACGGCGCGCAGTGCGCGGAGGCAGAATTCATGCCCGGCTGGTCGGCAGGTGATGTATGTTTTTTTTCAGTTCTGGAAGTATTCATTGTATTGCAATTCTTTACACCGGCTATCAAGAGATGCTGCGCGCGTTCGCCATGTTTGAACGCGACGGCCTTGGCCTTCGCCAGCGAGACACAAAACCCCCCTTATCTTGCGCGTAAGAGGGGCTGCAATGCCCTGCCGCGGGAAATGCGGCAGGGCCGGGGAGGAAGCTGGAGCCATTTCACCTTGAAATTGTTCTGCCGGCTGCGCCGGCAGAAGCCTCATGCGGGGTTGGCGCACGAAACCTGCGCCGTTAAGCGCGTAGCGGGCATAAAGCTTTGAGGGTGCATGCTCTCAAAGGCAGGACGCCCTAGAGTATTTAACACTTGAAATGCTCGCTTACGGCAGGCAAAAGACTGCCTTCTCGCATTTCGTGCAAGGATTTTCAAGAAAATCCTTGCAGAGCAGTGAACTCATTTCATTCGTTAACTGCTCTAGAGCAATTTCACTTTGAAATTGCTCTGGCGGCTGCGTGAGCAGTCGCCCGCCGCAAAGATGCAAGCGCAATTTACTTGCGCGGTTAAGCATCGAAGCGAGCGTGTCTTAAACTTTGAGAATGTACATTCTCAAAGTTAATCTGCTCTAGAACGAGTAGTGAAAGTTGAGGCCGACCTTGAACACGTTGGGATTATCGGGACGCTGCGCCCATTCGCGCCCGTATTTTACCCCGTCGGGGGCGGTATAGCTCCAGGTATCCTTGTCGAAATCCACATAAAGATACGATGCTTCAACAACAAGCTTGAGATTTTCGTAAATCTTGTATTCGGTATTCCAGTCCACTTCCATGGCCCAGTCATTGGTGGTCAGGTAGGAACCGATGGCCCCGGCCGGCGAGATGCCGTTGATGTTTTCTTTTAACAGATATTGTGATTCCGCGATCTTTTTGGGCATATTTGCGGAGTTGGTTCCCCGCATGTAGAGCACTTTAATGTGGCTTGTAAGGTCTTCCATCAGGGGGATTTCGCGCAATTGCAGCGCAAGGCCCCAGAGGCCAAGGGGCTGGTAGGCGAAAATGCCGTCATACGCGCCTGAAGCCGTGGTTCCCTTGAAGCCGGTGTGCGTGTACTCCCAGTTGCCCGACATGGCAGGCATGCGTTCCGAACCGTTGTTGAGGTTGTCGTCGTCGCCGGAACTGTACCAGGCAAAGATGCCGGGCGTACCCCAGTCAAGCCTGTATTCGGCAAGCATGCTTGCAAACCAGCCGCTGCGGTTATAGCGGTCGGCATCAAGAGGCCCGTGCTTGCCCAGTTTTTTGACCTTGCCGTTATCCTTGGTATAGGTCTCGTCGCGGTACATGCCGTTACCTTGCTTGTTGCCGTACATAAAGTCAAATTTCAGAATGAAGGGGTCGAAACGGTTGAGGTTTGCGGAAAGCCCGCCCCACCATGTGTACGTTTCGCCGCCGCCGTATTCGAGCAGCATGGGAGCCTTGCCCGTGCCTGTGTAAACGCCCATGCCTTCCTGAAGTTTTTTACGTGAGGTTTTGATAAAATTTTCGCTGTAATCCTTGTTGGGGTTGCGGCCGATGCCGTCGCCCATGGCGGCAAGGCCCACCCAGGGGGTCACGTTGAAACCGTCAAAACGCACGGGAAAAAGCAGGGCGAAAAAGTCGAGCGCATCGTTGTCGGGATGATCCGGATCATAGGCGGTGCCGTTATAGTATGACGGCGTTGTTTCAAGGGGGCTGTCGTTCAGCAGGCGTGCCCACATGGCCGTGACGGAAAAGTTTTCGTTGACGCGCGAAGAGGCCACAATGCCCGCGGCATCGTCATCCAGCACAAAGTTGCCGCTGGAGGCGAACAGGGGCAGCTTCATGCCCTGAATACCCATGCGCACCTTGATATCGCTACTGGGAACCTGCCAGTCAAGAAAGGCGCGCTTGAGCTTGATGAGGGTGCCGTCGGCTCCCAGGGCGCCGCCCATGGCACGGTTGTTTTTTTCTGCCTGCCCGTAGTAGATATCACCGATTTCAATGCCCACCGTGCCGGAAAGGGATTTGGACGCCTTGGCCTCAAGGTAAAGGCGCAGTCGTTCGCCGGCGGAAAAATCGTCTCCGGTGCTGCCTCCTGCGCGGCTGTTTACAAAGGCGCTGTTGGTCGCCACTTCGTAGGAAAAACTCCAGTAGCCCCTGATTTTGAAGTCAATGGCGCTGGCGGCGCTTACCCCTCCAAGCGTAAGTGCGGCAGCCAGAATCAATGTAGACAGCTTTTTCATCGGTATTCTCCATGCAATGACGCGGATGTGGTTTATCCAGTGTCAGGTTTGTCTCCCTGCCAGGCAGCAGATTGACCCTGTTCAGTCGCTTTGCGCTTTTTGGTGTCTTGCACGGAGCCTACAATATTTCAGCCAAGGCATGTAAATCAGAATTGCCAATGGGGAAGATAATGAAACGTTATCCATAAAATTTACCGGGACAAAACAGGCTGCTTTGACGTTGCGGCAGAGGCGCGGCATGGAGGCACAGTTGACAATCTCGTGCATCTGCATGAGCATTTGCGGACACTGAGCATTTTTTAACAAGGCCGGTTGATACCCGCATGAATATTGATCATTTGAAAACATTTCATAAAATTGCCGAAACCGGTAATTTTACCCAGGCCGCGCGCGACCTTTTTCTTACACAGCCCGCAGTGAGCATGCAGGTGCAGAGCCTTGAGAACAGCCTGGGCGTACCGCTGTTCGACCGTTCGCGGCGCAAGGTGAACCTTACAAGCGAGGGGCGTGTGCTCTATGAGTACACCCAGCGCATATTCAGTCTTGTCAATCAGATGCAGGACGAATTCCAGAGCCTCAGCCAGCTTGATACCGGCCGCCTCGTGCTCGGCGCTTCCGCCATCATGAGCGCCTATTACCTGCCCAGTTATATGGTGCTTTTTCATCAGCGTCATCCCGGCGTCACTCTGGATCTGGCTGTACACAATTCGCACGTCATTGCCGAAAAAGTGTATCGGGGAGAGCTGGAGATCGGTTTTTGCGGCTCATCGCCGTCGCATCCCAATCTTCGCGCGCATTTTCTGCACCGTGAGCCGCTTATTGTGGTTGCGGGGCGCAAGTCCGCCCTGGCGCAAAAGGACGGCCCGGTCTGTGCCGACGATCTGCTGGCGCACCCCTTTATCCTGCGGGAGCAGGGGACCCGCGTGACCAACAAGGTGCAGGAATGGTTTAAAACACATGCCGGTCGTCCCGAACGGCCGGCATTCATGACCGTGGATAATATGGAGGTTGCCAAGCAACTGGTGATCAACGGACTGGGGGTTACGGCCCTGCCGCGGTACGCGGCCGCCCTGGAACTGGCTGCGGGACAGCTGACGCAGTTGCGGCTGGAATCTTTTGACCTGCATGTGAACTATTCGCTGGTCTATATGGAAGGGCAGCGCCTGAGCCGTACGATAACGCATTTTCTGGCGCTGCTTTTTGAGCTTGGCGTACCTTTGCCCGAAGAAATTCTGTCGCGCCTGCCGTAGGACTGTCCGCCGTCTGCCTGCACCGGTCCAGCCGCGCCCGGCGGTGCGCCCGGCAGTGGGCACGAGTCAGACTGCTTTTTGCCGATACATTGCATTGAAAGCGCCCCGAACGGGGCGCTTTTTTACAGGCAACGGCTGATGCCTGCGCAGGGGGGGGGGACAATGGACAGTAAAACGTTGTCGGCTCGTTGTTTCCTAGAGCATTTAACACTTGAAATACTCACTTACGGCAGGCAAAAGCCTGCCTGCTCGCATTTCATGGCAAGGATTTTCCTGAAAATCCTTGCAGAGCAGTGAACTCATTTCATTCGTAAACTGCTCTAGCCGTCTCGGGCATAGGCCAGGGGCGGTTTCAAGAGTTACTTGCCCTAGTCGCTGATGTTGCGGGCCTGCGGAGAAAAATACACGCGGGGATTGCCGTCGGGGTCAAGGGCGGGTTTGTCGGCCTCGGTAATGACGGAGCGCTCAAACTGCAGGGCGGCATCACCGATGAGGCGGACGGCTTCGGTGCGGTCCAGCATGCCGTTGCTGCTCAGGTAGGGCTTTCCGTTCTTGTCCTTGCCCTTGTACGAGGTGAACCATGTCTGGAGTATGCTTGTCACGCCGGGAAACTGCTCGTCCAACTGCTTGACGCCACGTACTTTTTCAAAAGGCGAACCCACGGCGGCCATGACGATCTTGTTGTCTTCCTCGCCGCTGTCGTTGAGGGTCAGCACGCCCAGGGGCCGCGCTTTCAGGATGCTGCCCCTGGGTACGGCATCGCCAAGAACGATGACGTCAAGCGGGTCGCCGTCGCCGCCCAGTTCTTTGGCGAGAACGGTGCGCGGCACAAAACCGTAGTTGCCGGGGTAGGGCAGGTACTGCACGTAGCGGGGCTGGCCGTTTTTCTGCTCAAGAACCAGAAGGCCGGTGGTATGGTCTACCTCATACTTGGCCGTGGTTCCGGCGGGTATTTCAATGACCACATTGACGGTTCCGTCCGCATTGTGCGTCGGGTAGCCCGTAAGATAGTTTTTTTCTCCCTTGAATACGGCCTGCTGGGCGCGCGCTGCCGTTGTTTCGCCAAAAGACGCCGCAGGCATGGCAAGAAGGCATATGGCAAGAAGGAATATGAGTCTTTTCATTGCATCACGCTCCTGAATGGTAATGAATTTCCTTGGTATATCAAGGAGAACGAGCCTTTTACGCAGGGAGTGTACTATTATGGTACTCGACCGGAATAAAAGGCGAAGTTCGACACAGAGATACCGGGAAAGGCGCTCGTGACGACACTGTCTAGGACGGGTCGTCATTGTAGGCGGCCTTTTCAGGGGCCGGAACGCCCTTGGCGGTTTTGCCCGCCGGTTTGGCAGCCTCAGCGGGCGCTGCGCCGGAAGCTGCCCCGGGGGCAACGGCATCAAGCGAAAGATGCTGGTACTGCGGTATGTCGAAATGGGGAGGCTTGACGCCGGGAACAACCAGAATGTGGGCGTTTTTTTTGCTTTCCGGGTCTTCATAGCGCATATCGGGGCTTTTGCGCAGAGGTTCGCTCACGTAGTCCGGGGCATAGCCCAGCAGGTAGGCCGCTCCCTTGCACCAGGGCTGGCTGCCGGGATCAATGGTCTCCTGCATGAGTACAAAGGCATTGAGCAGTTGTTCCGGCGTGCGGTCAATATTGCGTTTGGAATAGCGGCCGGACTTGTTGTTGACGAGCCAGCACCCGTTTTTACGGTCGTTGATTATTTCGCCGCTGATGCGGCCGGGGCCGCCTGCCGTACCGGACACATGGCCGTAGTTTTCGGTAGTGCCGGCTTTGCGCTGCGACTTGTCCTCGGGGCGGAAAAAGCCGTTGGGGTAGGTGCGCCCGTAAGGATGCGGGGCTTCTTCAATAAGGGCCACGCCGCCTTCGGGGGTGATGACGTAGTTGTAAACGGGCCTTTTGACGTCAAGCACGGCGTGAGCGTCTCTGGTGGCTACCTGAAGGTAGGGATTGAGCAGAACATTGTGCTCCTTGTCGGCCTCGTAGTGCTTGATGTAGGACGGTCTGTTGGCAATGCCGTAAAGGGCGTCAAGGTTGTCGGCGGCCAGGGCTGTTCCCTGTATGAGGCAGAATGCGCCAAGAAGAATCAGAGTTTTTTTCATCGTCTTGCTCCTTGTGGTTAGCTCTTACAGCGGTTGGTCAAGCAGCACGCGCACCTTGGAGCCGAGCCATTTGTGCACGTCCTTCAGGGCCAGCTTTTCTCCCAGCCGGGCGTTGAGAGCCTGCATGAGCTTTTCGCCGGCCTTGTGGGCTTCGGCTTGCTTGCTGAAGTCGCCGTCATACCCAAAGGAAAAATCGTAAACAAAGGGCGCGCCGTCCTGGGTGCGCGACCATGCCTCCATTGATACGGCAAGGGGCTTGTCCAGGCCGGGCAGTTCCATATGCCCCGGGCGGCAGCGCACGGCGTAGGCCACATGGGCCGTCAGCCTGGTGTCGGCGGGCAGGCCCAGCTTGAGCAGTTCCGGCACATAGGCGCCGAAGTCGGCCAGATTCATGTCGCCGAGTTCGCCCCGCGTAAGGCTGAAGTTGGCGGACTTGTCCAGATAGCTGACAAGCTGGCCGTTTTTGCCGATGCCGATATTGTCCTCCACCGTGGTTTTGCTTTTCACGCCTTTTGTTTCCAGCTTGGCGGCGAGGACCTTGGAGAAAGGACCGTTGAGGCTTTTGACAGAGACGCGCAGCGGACTTGCGGGGTAGCCGCGCTGGTAGTTGGTGGTGACGCGGATGAGATAGCCTTTTTTCCACAGGGCCAGGTCCGGCGTGTCAAAGTAGGTTTTGACCGTCGGGGCCAGGGCAAAGGGGTCTTTCTTTTTTTCCGTCATGACAATGTGCAGCGAGTCCGCCACGGCCTTGGTCAGGTTCCAGATTTCCCTGAATGCCTCGGTGACGTCGGCATTCACTTTTTCAGGGGCTACAAGGAATTTGTATTCCCGGCCGGTGACTTCCTTTGTCTGCCCTTTCCACTGTGAAAGATTTTGCTGATACAGGTCCGCGGCGCCTGCCGGAAAGGCGGCCATAAAACCCATCAATAACAGTAAGCCGAGCATCTTGCGCATAAGTGCCTCCGTTGGAGGTTGTCGCGCGCGGGGCGCGCTACCAGAGCCTGCTGTCAAAACCCATGAGGGGCATGACGTACTGCGTCCACAGGACGAGCATGAGCACGCAGGCCACAAGCTGGAACATGCCGAATTTGAACGATTCCCAACTGGTGTACTGGTTTGTGAGGTAACTGATGTTGGCCGGTTTGGAGTTGAAATAGAGCACGTAAACCTGGTTGATAAGAAAAGCCATAGGCAGGCAGAAGCCTATGACGTCCCAGCCGAATTTTTTTGCCACGCTGATGATGATGGGAAAAAGCACGATGGTGCGGGCTGTCTTGCTTTCGCTCACAAGGGTCGTCAGGGCGAAGAGCGATGCCAGCAGGGCGAATACCGCCACCTTGGGCAGGGATGCCGCGTCCCACGTATCCAGCGAATAGTGCATCCACAGGCCCACGATGTCTGTTTTGTCCATAAGGCCGCCCAGCACGTAGGCCCCCCAGCTGAACATGAGCATGTGCCAGGGAATGTCCGCATCATTCCATTTGATGACGCCGATACGGGGCAGTTTGCACACGGCGGGCATGAGCACGGCAATGGCCCCCATAAGCGCGGTGACCTCGGCCCGGATGCCGTGATAGCGGTCAGTACCCCAGAGCAGCAGCACCGTCAGGAAGACTATGCCCGCACGTATTTCAGCCGACGAAACCGGCCCAAGCTTGACAAGTTCCTGCTGCAGGCGTTCGTGGCCCCCGGCCAGCTTGGGTTTGGAATCTTCCTTGCGGATGGGGAACAGCCAGCGGGTGCCTGTGTACCAGGCAAAGGCGCACTGGATGATGGAAAGAGGCAGAAGCGCCATGAGCCAGTCGCTGTAATAGACCTTGTAGCCTGCGTTTTCGAGCAGTTGAGCCGCCAGCAGGTTGGCTGCCGAGCCGGTGATGAAGGCAGAGGCGGAAACGTTGTTTGCCAGCAGGTTTTGCAGCACCATGTTGCGGCCCACGTTATTGCGGTTTTCGCCGCCGGTAGAGCCGTACATGGCTGAAATGACCATAAAGAGCGGAAGAAGCAGGGCGGTTTTTGCCGATGTGGCGCTGATGAACGCGCCAAGAAGCAGATTCAGCGCGATAAAGCAGGCCAGTATGAGCGTGACGTTATTGCCCATGGACAGGACGACATAAAGGCATATCCGCTTGGCAAGGCCCGTGACCACAAGGGCGCTGGCCATGATAAAGCTCGCGATGTTGAGAATCATCACGGGTTCGCCCAGCATGGCAAAGGCCGGGCGCATCTTCATGACGCCGGTTAGTATGGTTGCTACAATAATAAGAAACGAAGTCAGATAATTGGGTATGGCTTCGGAAAGCCAGAGAACAAGAGAAGAAACAAAAATGCCCAGCGCCGCATAGCAATGTTCGGGCGGAACTTTTGTCTGTTCTTCAAATACGCCGATGGGACCGCACCATTGCAGGTAAAAATAAAGAAAGGAAATGATGCCCAGTGGAACGCCCGCAAACTTGATGCGGTTCATCCATGCGCCGCCCTTGAGCTCCGGGAGCTTTTCAAGGGAGTAATTGCTGATGTCCAAGGGGTCAAATGCCTTGGTGCTTGCTGCTTGCGACACGCTGCCTCCTTGATCTGCGGCCTTCCCAAAGGCCACGGGAGAGACGGGCCTTTGGGAAGGTGCTGAAGCACCGCCGGGGAGTGAGAAAACGGCGGCTGCTCCAGCAGATTACTCCATACCTACGACACGGCGTGCGGCCTTGAGATAGTTGGTATTGGGAAGATCAGCGATGCCCAGACCCTCCACCGACTTTTTCATGCCCGCGTAATTTTCGCTTTCGCAGCAGGCCGATTCGAGCAGCGCGCCGTTGAACCATACTTGGGCGTACTCGCAGATAATGCCGTCGACCGTGAAGCCGTAGCGCATTTTTTCTACGCTTACGGCGGCCATGTCCGGATGCTTGCGCACCATTTCGATAAATTCTTCAATGCCGTACTGCTCTTTGGCAAGGGGCATGTCTACCTTGAGGTGAGAGAGAATCACCGCCAGGTCGGATTTGGAGACGGGAAACTGAAATTTGCCGCGTGGCTGAAAAATTTCGTATCCTTCAGGAGTTTCGCCCACCTTGGTCTTGATATCCAGCAGGCCGTCGCGCACCTTGACGTTGGCTTCGGTGGTGTGCGCCGAAAGAAAATATGTTTCGGCAGGCATTTTGCGGGCCTTGAAAAGTACCGCGCCGCAGTCCCACATCTTTTTTTTGACCGTGTCGAGGATGCCGTGCCCGAAAACGCGAAATTCGGCGCGCGGAACGATCTTTTCGGCTTCAGCCGCGGTGGTGGATACGTTTTTAGCAAAGACGTCAGCCATGAAAGTGCTCCTTTCTACCAGCGGGTAAAGGGATGTTTGATGAGATTGGAATTGAAGTAGCGGGGATCGCCTGTTACTTCTTCACCTATCCAGTCGGGTTTGCCGAACTGCTGGTCTTCGCTGGTCAGCTCGATTTCAGCCACGATAAGCCCCTGGTTGTCACCGAAGAACTCGTCAATTTCCCAGGTAAATTCACCTTGTCTGATTTTGTAGCGCTTTTTTTCGATCAGCGGCTTTTCGGCCAGGTCGTCCAGAAGAGCGTTGCAGTCAGCAAAGGGAATTTCATACTCATACTCAGCCCTGGTGGCGCCCACCGTGATGCCCTTGATGGTCAGAAACGCCTTGTCGCCCACGGTGCGCACGCGCACGGTGCGCTCCTTGGCGCTGTTGAGGTAGCCCTGGCGGTACATGGTACCCTCGGCCAGAGCGCGCCATGCTTCTCCCTTTATGAGGAACTTGCGTTCAATTTCTTTAGCCACTGTCATTCTCCTTGGATTTCATGAAAACGTCCCGTTGACGTTTGTGCTAACGTATCGCTGACGGGTAAAAGTTAAAAATCAGAAGTGTCTGCATTGTCCATAAGCTATACTTATGGATCATGCGATGACGGCGCTTCGGTATAAGATGCGCTTATGTATTGCATCCGCCGATTTTATTGTACAAAAGCGTGCTGCGTGTGGCATGGTTGCGCCAAATAATTTCAGTAGCCGCAAGGAGTTCCTATGTACAGACTGACCGCTCTGCTGGTAATGGGGCTTTTGTTTTCCGCATCTATGGCGTCGGCTGCCGGGCCGGGCCATTATGAAAAAAATGTGGCGGCCTGGAAGCCCCACGGGGCCGTGAACGGCCTTGAGTACAAAATGGCCCTGAACCCGGCGCTGTTCAATACGGACAAAGCCAAGGCATCGTTCAAAAAACTCTGGGAGGCCCTGTCTGCCGCATCCGCAAAAAACGGTTTCGTGCTGACACGGTCAGAGAAGGACAAGCTGCGCCTGCGCGCAAGAAGCTATTATGACACGGAAAATCTCGCCCTGCGCGATGCGGGCTTTGTGGTGCGGATCACCACCAACTACAAGAAAGACGGCAGCGCCAAGGACGGCAGAAGGCTGACCGTAAAAACATCCGGCAAAGACCCCGCCTTTATCCTGGGTACGCCGCTGAGCCCTGTGGGCGTCAAGGGCGAGATTGCCGCTGAAGATCACCCGTATCTTGACACCCAGGGCAATATGGGCAGCCGTTTGGAAAAAAGTGTGAACATACGCGGCGAGGAACACACCTTCGGCGATCTCGACCGCCCGCAGTTGCATCAGTTTTCGCGTTTTGTGCCTGCACTGGCCAAGAGCGGCCTTGCCCCTGAAACGCCTCTCAAGCCCGTAACGGTCTGCACCTATTCCGCCAAGATGGGTTTCGTGGATCTGGCCGGCGTTGAGGCAGAGATAACCTTTGAGGCGTGGACGCCGCGCTGGGGCGGAGAGCCCATCGCGCTGGAAGTTTCTGTGGGCATTGAAGATCAGGATTACTATACCATTCCCAAGGTTGTGGCCGCCGGGGACGAGTTTTACCGCAAGGTGCTCGTGCAGGGGCTTGCCCACATGAAGCTGCCTGATGGCGGCCAGTTCGGTGGTTCCAAACTCAAGATGCTGCGGGATATGCAATAGCGTTTGCGGGAAAGGCATGCATCAGGACCAATGTAAAAAGCGGGGTGAACCCCGCTTTTTACATTGTGGCACATGGCCTGGCGTCATTTTTTGTCAGCACCCAGGGCCGCTGCCTGCACGGCTTTGGCGTGTCGTGTCCACGGCCGCAGCGTGCCGGAGTTTTCCGGCAGTGTGCCGTCCGTTGTCTTCTGGTTGCCGATCAGCCGCTGTTAGCCGGGCGTTCCCTGCGCGGCGGAGAGTTTGCCGCTTGCCTTCAGCAGTTCCACCAGAAGGCCCAGGGCCTGCTTGCCTTCGTCGCTTCGCAGCGCTCCGGCCACGCCGAATATGCCTGTGGGCTTGACATTGGACGTATCAATCTCGCTCATGAGGTCCATAAGCGTGTTTATCTTGCTTTGCAGCCTGGGATCGGCAAGACGTTGCAGCAGACCTATGGCAAAGGTGAGGCCCTCTCCGGTCTTTGCAATGTCTTCGGGACTCAGGGCGTCCAGCATGGTTCCGCCTGCGTTCTTGAGGGCGGAAGCTTTGGCGAACACGCCGTCCTGTTCCCATTTGCCCATCTTTTCAACGATATGGGGAAATGTCGGGCCGAGGGCCGGGTGGAGAACGTGCCACAGATCGGTGGCGTTTTCCAACTGGTCAAGCAGCCACGTGATTCTGGGGACGGTGAGCAGTCCCTTTCTGACCAGATCCAGGATGTCGTCGAGGGTAACTCTGCCGTTAAGGGATTCCATCTCTTCGACGGCAAGGCGAAACGCATGGTTGCCGATGGGCGTCAACTGCTCGATCAGCATTTTACTGTTTTCTTTGGCCGCTTGAAGGTCCGTGAGCTTTTCTTCAATGGCATCAAGCCGTTCGAGAATTTTTTCTTCAGGTGTCATAGCGTCCCCCAGCCTACTTGTTTCTCAGCAAGGAGGTGTCTTTGCCTGCAAGATACATGTTTGGCTCAAACGGCAACTCATGTCCCTTGAGCATGAGATTGTAATACACCCACTTGAACATGAGCTTGCCCCAATAGTTTATATGACTCTCACCCAGCAGCTCAAAGGGGCCGACGCCGGGCAGCGGAAACATGCCGGGCAGCGGCTCGATGGCGTAGCTGAAGTCAATAAGCGACGCTTTTTCAAAGCCCGTAACAATAAAGCAGTTGGTGTGGCCGTCAAACTTGTAGTAATTGTCCGTGCCTTCAATGTCGGACATCATGTTCTGGGCAATGACGTCCACTTCAAAGTGGGCTACAGAACCTGCCTTGGATGCCGGAACGTTGGTGGCATCGCCGATGATGTACATATTTTCAAATTTCTTTGCCCGCAACAGTTCCTTGTCCGTATCGACGTAGCCTGTCACGTCGGAAATTTCGGATTCAATAAGGAACTGCTGCCCCAGGTTGGGGGGAATGGTCACCAGCAGGTCGTAGTTGATCTCGTCGCCGGTTACCGAGGTAATGACGGAGCGGTCGGCTTCAACGCTGTCCACACTCCAGTTTGTGGTAACCTTGATGCCCTTTTTTTCGCAAAGCGCACCAAGAATGTTGTTTGCCACAGGCTTGGTAAACGCGCCCGTAAGGGGAGTGACAAGCTCAATTTCCACATGGTCGCGCACACCCATCTTTTGCAGATACCAGTCGGCCATGTACACAAATTCCAGCGGGGCCACAGGACACTTGATGGGCGTTTCGCAAATGTGAAGAACCAGTCTTCCTTTTTTGAAATGCTTCATCTTGCCATAAAGGGCTTCCGCACCGTCGTGGGTGTAGAAGTTGTGGATTTTTCCGCCCCAGTCATCCAGAAGGCCGGGCACTTCATCGGGGGCGATTCTTGCGCCCGATGCAATGATGATCCAGTCATAGGTGTGCGTGCTGTTTTTGCACTCGACTTTACGCGCAATGGGATCAACGGCGTTGATCGTGTCTATGACAAAATTGACGCCACGGGCGATAAAGTCTTTTTTGGGGCGAACGCAGCCCTGCGGCGTGTCTACTCCAAAGGGAACCAGCAGCCAGCCCGGCTGGTAGTGATGCACGGGGTCTCTATCTATAAGAGTGATTTCCCACTCACGTTCGCTTAACAGTTTTCTCATTTTTGTGGCTATCATGGTTCCACCAGCGCCAGCACCAAGAATAAGCAATTTTTTCATCTAGTTGACTCCAATTGAGAGATAGAGCGTTTTGCCTTTGACGGTCTGCACCCACTACGTTAAGCAGATATTTATGCGGCTGATATCCTAGTTGTGGGGTATTATTTCCGTCCTAGCATAAAAAAATCGAATATGCACCATATAAACCAATAAAACTGGGTGAGTATGCTTTAATTAATACTAAATTAGTGTGTTTATATGGGATGGAGGAGTGTTGGCGGTCGCAAAATGGCCGCAAAAGCAAAAGCGGTCACCTGCATAACTACAGATAACCGCTTGAAAATCTCTGGTCGGAGCGACTGGATTCGAACCAGCGACCCCCTGCTCCCAAAGCAGGTGCGCTACCAAGCTGCGCCACGCTCCGCAGGAATGCGCCGTGGCAAATATCGGCGCATGATCGTTGGTCCGAGGGAGCAAGCAGTGTTGCCCGCGCATCGGGCCGGACAGGTTCCGGCGTACCCGCGATCTTTGTAAAAAAAATGCCCTTTCCAAAAAACAGGTTTTGCACAGGGACACTGCGCTGACGGTTTAACCATTTTGCTGTGGCCCATGTCAAGCCCTGCTGTTGCGTGTCTGGGGGCTTACGGGGGCAGTCCGGGGTTGTGCAGGCCGTTTGCCGTACCCTGTTAGAGTGCTTTCAACGTGAAACTGCTCTGGCGGCTGTGCCGGTTTATTGGGGTTGAAGCTCAGAAGGAAAAGAAGAAACGTCCGCAGGGCTAACCTCGCGGACGTTTCCAAAAAAAGAAAATTTGTGGGGCGAAAGATGGGACTTGAACCCACGGCCACCTGGGCCACAACCAGGTGCTCTACCTACTGAGCTACTTCCGCCACAGAAAAATTCTTATAGACAGGATAAATCATTTTGGCAAGCTTTTTTTGCATTGCCGCAGCTCTGGATTTTATCTAGAAAAAAAACTACACTGCGCCAACCGTCGCAGGGGCGGCCTGCGGCCATCTTTTCGACCGCTGCCGCGGCAGGTCTGCCATCCCGCCCGCTACCTGCGCATGGCTGATTTTCGCCCGTCTTGGGTTGGCCCGGTGACCGGGCCGGATTTTTGCGGCCACACGCATAAAAAATATTCCGGGGATATATAATGGATAAATTGGTCATTGAAGGCGGTGTGCCGCTTACGGGCAGTATTGAAGTAAGTGGCTCCAAAAATGCGGCCCTGCCGATTCTTTTTGCCGCCATCCTGCCCGACCAGCCGGTTACCATTACCAATGTTCCTGACCTTCGCGATATTCACACCACCCTCAATCTGCTCAGGGTGCTTGGCTGCGACTGCGAGTATGAAAACGGGCAGGTGCGCGTTGTTCCCGGCAGCCTGTTGCCCGAGGCCCCGTACGACCTTGTGCGCACCATGCGGGCATCGGTTCTCTGTCTGGGGCCGCTGCTTGCCCGCATAGGCCAGGCC
>NZ_JBAIYR010000019.1:0-18611 GCF_036763145.1 Desulfovibrio sp. 1188_IL3213
CTGGTTGCGGGCAACGGCGAAGCTGAAAAATGGGTCAGGGACGCCCTGGCGGAGCAAACCGCCGCTATCTGTCCCCAAGGCGCAGACGGGCAGGTTCAGCGAGTGGCAGCACGGTTCGCGCTGTGCGCGGTGGCTGGCATGTTTGCTGTAAAAAATGGCATTTTGCCGCTTACAGCGCAGGACATTACAAGCGCGGTAAAAACCTGTTTTAATTCATGGGTTTACAATCGCGGCGGCATCGGCAGTGGCGAAGACCAAAAAATAATTGAAACATTACATGCCTTTATTGAAACGCACGGGCAAAGCCGGTTCCAAGATTTGAATCCGGCTGAAGATAAAAACGGCAATGTCCGGCCCCAAACCGTCGTAAACCGGGCAGGGTTTAGGGATGGCAACACTTTTTATATCCTGCAAGAGCAGTGGAAAATGCAGGTTTTCCAAGGCTTTGACGCGAAAAGAGCGGCAAAGATACTAAATGAGAAAGGGTATCTGAAAGGCAGGGAAAAAGGGCGGCTGTTGAGTAAAGAGACGCTGCCAGACCTGGGCGCAACTCGCTGCTACGTTGTAAAGCTACCCGAAAGCGAAGAGTAAAATATAGGTCAGCATATTGAAAAACGGGAAACTTATTTCCCGTTTTTTTTGCGCTGTAAAAACGGGAAATGAAAAACGGGAAAAAAAAGACCAATGAAAACAAACAGATATACCCACTTTTCCCGTTTTCCCGTTTTTCCCGCTCCGAAACAGTCAACTTACAGGGTAGTCAATTCCCGTTTATTGAATTTTTGGTATTGATTTCAATGTATTTGGCCCTTTTATAGATTATTCTATATAACTCTGATACTGAATATTTCTACACAACTATAAGTTAGTTGTTTTAAAACGGGAAAAACGGGAAAACGGGAAAACTACATATAACTAGCGCAAATTACTGTATAATATTTTCCCGTTTTTCGTTTCCCGTTTTTTTTTGAAAATAAAAACGGGAAATAACGAAAAGCTTTGATAAAAAAAGAGCGCCCTGCCCAAGAATGGCCGTAGGCCATTCTTGGGTCCCTGGGCGCGGGGTGAGGGGGTGGAAAAGGCAAAGGCAGGGGAAACCTTTCTTTTTTAAAGCCGCAAGCCAGCCAACCCCCCCTGACCGCCCTGCCTTTCTCTTCGCCCCCCTGGGGCGTTCACCCCCTCACCCCCCGCCGAGGGGTCCCCCCGGCCGTAAGGCCGGTGGGGCAAGGCGGCCTTTCCCATCAAAGCGCCAACCCAACCCCCCCCTGACCGCCCTGCCTTTTCCCTTTTCCCATTTTTTAGCCCCTCCCTTCCAAAAAATCGCTCTCATTTCGATTTTAAGCCTCTATTTTTAAAAATCCGCATCCACGCCGCGCAAAACAAGAAAAGCCGCTTAAAAGCGGCTTTCCGGCTTAAATCTAAGCTCATGCTGTTATCCGGCACTATATTTGCCGTATTTCCCTGCAAAAAATTTATCGCTATAGTACGTTATCCGGTCTATCCGCAACGGCTTCATACCGCCCGCGAGCAGAAAAGGCTTTTCAACCTTAGCTTGCATCGCTTCGCCCACCGTCACCAGCCGCCGGGACGTATAACTGCTAGTCATTCGCCCTGACTTTTCATCTTTAGACTGTGTTTTGACTGTTGTATCCCCACACATTTCGCTTATTTGTTCCGCCGTTTTTGTGTCCTCCGCCCCAATAAACAGCTTAATTGCATTGTTTAGGAACTCTTGCCCGCCCTCTTTATAATGGTCCGTCAACTGACTAAGCCCTTGTATTATTATACAAAAGCGTATGTCAAACCCTGCGGCTATGGGCATTGCATTTTTAACCGCATCAAACTTGCCGAGTTGTGCGAACTCATCCATGAGAAATACCAATGGATGCTTCATCTTCTGCAATTCCTGCTCTTGTGCCGCCACCGGCCGCTCATTTTTCTGATTTTGGTTTAGCGCATAGCTATATATCATGCGCAAAAGCATCTGAGATACAGCCAAATTGCCGGGCGACACTACCACATATAAGCTTGAAGGCTCGTATTTAAACATTTCGAGCCGAAAATCTGTACGACTCAGTACATGCGCAATTCTCGGATCATCAAGAAAATCGCACATCGTGTCTACAGTTGCAAAAATGCTCAGCAGCATTTCGTTTTTTTCGTCGCCATCTCCTTGAATTTCAAGGATTTTGTTAGCGCCTTTTGCAATATTGCCGTCAAACTCATCCATGCCTTGCATTTCTTTCAGCATTGCAGTTTTCTTTTCCGCACTTTGAGTAAGCATTTCCCGGACCTTACCCAAGTTTCTTTCCCCTCCCTCAAACTTAGCGCATACGTACAGGATGAACGTAACAAGCACGTTGCGCCCGGATTTCACCCAGAAATCTTCTTCCCCGGCTCCGCCGCCCGACATAGTATGCGCCAGCGCCCGCGCAAGCGTTGTAGCATCTGGACTACCTGCCTTTATGTAGTCCAGGGGATTAAAGCAGTGCGTTTGCTCTGCAATTTCGTGGTACGGGTCCACAACATATACGTTCTGTCCCATTTTTTCCCGCTGCGCTGCTGTAATAGCGTAGTTTTCGCCTTTTATATCGTTGCATATAATGCTGCCACGATATGTAAGTAGTGTCGGTATGATAACGCCAACGCCTTTCCCGCCGCGAGTTTTTGCACACACTAAAGAGTGATACTCCGCCCCAAGCCACTTATCGCCTATTTTACCCATCAATACCCGCTCCCCGGGCTTTGTGACAAGCCCGGCCTTTTCCGCGTCCTCCAGCGTTCCCCACGCCGCCGAACCATGCGTAGTTACCGGCTTTTCCCGCAAAAACACATACCAGATGCACCAGCCCAGGACGAGCAGAATTGTAGCAGCCACGACCTTCAGCACTCCATCATTCATAACAAACGACAGAATATCAAAAAAGTCTTGCGAGAACAGCCACTTCCAGTGATCAATATTGAAATATTCCATGATTTTTTCCTCTTGCAGTCATCCCTGACTGCATGTTGACTTTATATTAAATAGTATTCCACTGTTAATTAAAACAGCTTGCCTATTATCCAATCTGTTATAGCTAACCGATTGAACATATTGCCGATAAGAAAAGCAATTATGAAAATGGGCGTTGCCCATCCAAGATGCCGCCATGCCCCGCCGCTCTGCGCATCCTCAATTCTTTCAGCAACTTGCTGCAAAAGTTTAGTCGCCGCCCTCTTAGCTTCGTCAGCGGATGTTTTTTCGCAGCCGTCAAGCACATCCCGCGCCGCTTTTTCAACTGTTAAATGCAGTTGGTGCGGCAGCTTTTGCATCCTGTTGTCGAGATGTCCGTTCGCCAGCAACATACACATTATGGCGTCATGGCTGCGAATGCCAAAACGCTGCATAAATGCGTACATGTTCGCGCGTGTTTCAGCGCTCATGCTTTCCCCGGTAACGTCCATGTAAGCCCTTTCCAAACGATTCAACGCCTCGTCCGGGTGTTCATCGGCGGCGGGCAACGGCCGGGCAGGCGCAGCGTTTAACGTGCGTTGCGGCACAACCGCCGCCGCCTGTCCTTGCGCAGGAGCAGGAGCAGGAGCAGGGGCAGGAATAGCGCCAGGCTCCGGGCCGTAATCGCCTCGATATTCCGGCGGCAAGTCCTTTTCATCGATTTCTGCAATGTATTCAGTGCTTTGCATGGTATTCCCCTTTTTATCCGACCAGTTGTGCGAACGCAGCGTGAAACTCGTGCCGGACTCTTTCCGCTTCGATCTTTTCGCCAAAATCCAAGTCGCCGACCTGGTCCCAGCGCAGGCGCCCGTTGCGGATCGCAGCCATTACACGGTCCGCGCAGTCCGGGAAGTTAATTTCGCCGCCGCCCGCAGCAAAAATCTTGTCACGGATTTTTGAGCCATCCCAAATCTCGTATTTTTCCGGCCCGCCCCAGTAGCCATTTTTTACAAAAAATACAGGCGTTTGCGTAAAAACTGCGTGGAAATCTGCGAGCAGTTCAACGCTATCCACCTGCCTGTTTGCGACCCATAAAACGGCCAGTTCAGCACCCATCTCATTGACATTGTTAGCAATAATGCTGCCAAACTCGTTCCAGCCAGAGCGAGCGGGGTTGTTGATCAGGATAACGTCTGCCGCCGTTTTGTGCGCGATAGACGCAAGTTGAATAAAGCCTTCGCGGTTATCCAGGCACACAGCTACCGTTTCAACAGCCTGGCCGTATGCTTTGGCAAGGTCCGGGTTTTTAGTGTCTGCCTCTATAAGCAGTACGGTTTTGCCCGCCGCAAGGGCGGTATCCAGTACCGCGCTGGAAACCACGCTTTTGCCTGTGCCGCCTTTGTCGCCGCTTATGCTGATAATTTTTTTCATGGGTTTGTATCCTTATATATATGCGTTTCAGGTTTTACAGGTCTGCGCCGCGGTCCGGCCGAATAACAAATTGCCCGGGCGGGGTTACCGGCGGAGCGGTTTTAGCCGCAGCCGGAGCAGGAGCTTTTTTCTGCTGCTTAGCTTCCCTCTTTCTACTGCTGTTAGTCATATCCATAACTGTGCGCATCGAAATTTCAACGCCGGAAGCCTTCAGCGCTTCCATCACTTCATCCCACGTTGCACCGTTTTTCCTGGCGGCACGGATGCTTTTTTTCATCATAGCCACTGCCTGCTTTGTTCTCACCACGTCCGAATCAGCCGCTTTTTGAGCCATCCCATTTAGCGCTTGGATAGCAGCTTCGATGCTTCCTTTTGCAAACGTTTTTCTGCGTTTTTGCATTTTGACCTCCTTTTTCCTTCCTTTTCTCTTCAATTCAATGTCACTGTTGGTTCACAACTTTTGCATAACTAAATAATACACATCTCAAACAACGTGTCAAGCGCATGGCAAAAATGTACTTTATAAGCAAAAAAGATGCATTTAAAAATTCTAGCATGTTTACCATATCTCTCAATTTATATTCCATGTGTTTTCGCCACGTTTTCAACCCTTACGCACTCGTCCAAAAAAATAATGTCAAAAAGCTTGACATTGTTTTGCATATGTGTATCAAGGTTAGTTCATTATCTCTTCACTTTTTATTCAACCAATTGAAATATAACGTAATCATCCTTTCATTATCAGTTCAGGCGCTTAGCAAGGCATGTGCAGGAGTCCTTCCCAAAAATGTTTTTTTGTTTGTCAAGCTTTTTCTTTTTAGCTTCAGTCGCACATCGCAAGTCGATCAGCAAAGCTATTTTTTTATGTCACCTATGCTGCAAGCATCTTGCAAAAATGGCTGTAAACCGTTGCACAGAGCCGACATTGACATTTCATTGTATGTTCGTATTATATTCATATGAAGAACATGTTTTTATGCACTTTCACTAGTAACAGGATGGCCCTTGTGGCCACAACTCTGGCGAGTTGCGTCCACTGCGGGCAATCCTGCCTTCCCCATCCGGGGAAGGGTAGGCAAACTCGCAGCTTCGCTGCTCGTTTCTAAGAACGAACCAAAAAAAAGGACGTTTAAAAATGATCAGGGTCATTAACAAAATCCGTGCTCTCATGGCTGATGCTCCCCGCTTTACTAACGCTGACCGCAGACACTGGTATATTGTTGACCGGATCGCTGCGCTTGAAAAAAGAGTCGAAGCACTTGAAGAAGCTAACCGCTCTTCAAAACGCTAATAGACCAAAAAGGCGTGAGGCGGATAAACCGCCTCACGCCAAAGGAGTAAGTAAAAATGAAACGTGAACCTAAAAACCAGATGTTTAAATTCCGGCTGACTGAAAAAGAAAAGGACTTTATCCGCACTCAAGCTGAAGCTGCTGGACTCCCTGCAAGTGAATACGTTCGCGCCCTTGCGTTGGGGTATGAAATTAGAACACGGGCAGACGCGGCAGTGCTAAATGAACTGCGCCGTTTGGGCGGGCTTTGCAAACACTTGTATAACAGCGGTATGGACCCCGCCGCCACGGGCTCCGCCCTGGCTGCGCTGGGACACGCAGCTGACCGCCTGGCCCCGCGTTAGCTGGAGCATCTATATATAATGATAGGTGGCATGCGATGATAGCGAAGAAGCAGCCAAAAAACATGCAGTACACAAAAAGCCGCGCACAAGATGTAAGCGACTTGTGCCGTTACATTTGTGACGCCCGCAGCCACATGACCAGCCGCCCCACGTCCAGCGCCGAGCCAGAAAAAGTGATTTGCTCCGGTTCATTGGGCCTGAACTTTAAAACCTTGGATGCGAAAATTTCAGAAATGGCGGGGCTTGCGTCTCAAGCGAGATCAGGCCAGCCCCTTGATCATTGGGTATTGTCTTGGCAAGGGCATGAAACGCCTACGCCCGAGCAACTCCATGAAGCGGCCAGGATTTTCGTTCATGAGATCGGGCTTGACGGGCATCAAGTTGTATACGGCGCACACCAAAACACGAAAAATACCCATCTGCATCTTGCCATCAACCGCGTAAGCCCCGTTACAGGCAGAGTGGTGAAGGTAAACAAAGGCTTTGATCACCTTGCCGCAGCTCGCGCGATATGTGTCATTGAACACGCGCAGGACTGGGCGCAGGAACCGAACCCCGTATTTCATATGACGCCGGACGGCCCACAACAGCGCACAGACCGCAAGCGCGGCCTGTCAGACGCTGCCCGCGTCGCTGAGCGCAGCACAGCCCTGCCCAGCCTTGAGCGCAGAGCAAAAGCCCTGGCCCCTACAATAGCCGCCGCCACAAACTGGCAAGACCTGCACCGCCGCCTTGCGGCAGAAGGCGCGACATACGAAAGGCGGAAAGGCGGAGCGGTAATAAAATTTGGCAAGTCTGGCTTCATTAAAGCCAGCAAAGCTTCCCGCGCCGCAAGCCTCGCTGCTTTGGAAAAGAGGTTCGGGCAGCCTTTCCAGCGAGCAGAGCGCCTAGTTCCAAAGCCTTATGAACCTAAGCCCCCGGCGCTCCGCCACGATCTTGACCCCGTCAGCCTCATTCTTGCCCTCATTTTCCGTCTCCTCGGCTTCCACCGCGCCGCTCGCACGTTGCTACACACTCAGCAAGAGCTAGAACGCGCCGCGCTCCGCCAGGCCAAATTTCACAGCGCCCAAGCCAAATGGGCCGCGCAAAGCGTATTACGCGAAGAACATCAAGCCGCCCGCGCCGAGCTTAAAGCCGCGCAGGATGCCGAACTTGCCGCCGTTAAAACAATGACTCCCGGCCAGGCCCTGGCTTACTGCAAACAGCACAATTTGTTCCCTGCCGACACTACCACCACCCAAAAACAAACCACTGCTACCGCCCCGGCCACAGGGGCAGCAGAGAAGGAAGAAGCCATGGATAAGCACCTCCAGAATTTCAACATTGTCCACGCCGCGCTTGCCGCCGACCGCTACCGCTTGATAGCAAAAGACGAAGCTGTGGCCCCTGGCGAAACTCCCCGCCACTTTACGCACGGCAAGAAAAATGCCGGGCCGGAAGAACTCACGGAAACAGGCGCTTTCCGAGGCTGGACGCAGGACGAAGTTCGCGCCCACATGCATGAAGTTGTGGAAGCCGCTATTCAAGACAGCTACGGCACATACATCACCCCCCTTGCCGCTGACACCCACTACATCCTAATCGACGACATCAACACCCCGGAAAAGCTGGAAAAATCAACAGTATACGCCGCCGCACTGGAAGTGGAAAGCAGCCCCGGCAACCGACAAAAAGTGCTGAAAATTAAAGCCGACCCCGATCCCGCGCTTGCCAGGAGGGCCGCAAACGCTTGTGCCGCGCGGATAAATCAGGAGTGCGGCGACCCCGCAGTGCGCAACGGGGAACAGGCTTGGCGGCTCCCTGGTTTTTTGAACAACAAGCCCAAGCACCGCGCCGCAGACGGCTCTGCGCCCGAAGTTACCATGCTCCCTGCCCGCGGCGGTTACTGCCCGCAGGCGCAGCATATATATAATGAAGAAGCTGCCCGCCTGCGTGAACTCCAGCGCCAGCAGCCGCAGCAGCCGCAGCAGGAAGCCCCGGCCGCAGTGCGCGGCAGCATGCCCACAAGCGAAAAGAATCATCGAGGTATCCCATGGACCGACCTTTACCGCGAGCACGGCACCGACCTTGCAAAAAAAATTAAGGGTATTGCAAGTCGCAGTCTGGATTATGCGATGGCATGCAGGCTCCGGGCAATGGGTTACTCTGACGGCGAAGCCGTGCGAATTTTGGCGCATGGGCGCGAATGGACTGAAACCGTGCGCCGTGGGTCAACGCCTATCGGTACCTGGGATCAGGAAGTAGCGCGAGTGCAAAAAACTGTCCGCGATGCATATTACACCCCGGCCGGCGACCGCGATTCTGGCCGACTTGGCCCCAACGCAATAAAATCTGCCCACAGGGTTGAAAGCGACTACGCCCGAACTCTTCGCGCCCAGCAGCCGCAGCCCGCCCAAGAACCCGAACAGCAAAAAACTCGCCGCCGCCGCAGCCGCGGCAGGTAAGGAGAAAAGCTATGTCAAAAATGATCAAGCTCCCCGAAATGAAAGTAATTTCAAGGGAAGAGGTTCAGGCACGAAAAGAAAAGTCCGAACAGGAGATCGCTATGAAAGAAAAATATGCTGAAAATGAATATCCCCAGGAATATGAGCGCTTTGAAAGTTTTTTGAAAGCGCTGGAGGCGGATAGCGTCAAGCTGACGGTGACGGACAAGGACGGGCAGACCGAGGAGCACACGTTTACAGCAGAACAGGCGCAGGGCGAGGCCTGGCGGTTGCTGGCGGCGCGGGATGCCGGGGCGATGGTAAAAGTTGAGCCGGAAGCCAGGGAGCATAAATTTGTTGTCGTGTCGGGGCTGACAGAAGCCTCCCTGGCGGCGATGAAAGCGGATGGGCATATGCCTGCGCTGACAACGGAAACAGCGGCGGGGCGGTTCCAGTCTGTATTTAAAGTCAGGGCGGGAGCTGAAGGCGAAATCCAGAAAATCCGGGAGACCCTACAAACCCGCTACGGCAACGGCCAGCAAGAAGGGATAGTGGTCCCCGGTTTTTACGGAAACAGTCTTGACCGTATTCCGCGCATTGTTTCATGCAACGAAGCTGCGCCGGTCCTGGGGCCGGAGAGGCTGGCGGAACGGCTACAAGAACAGGAACCGGCGTATGCCCAGGCATTCAGGGAGGAGCAAGAGCGTATGGCAGGGGAGAAGAAGAGAAAGGAAGAGGAGGAGCCGGGGCAGAGGAAAAAGGAAGAGCCGGAGCAGATGCAGGAGCAGGGGCCGAGCCTGGGCATTTTCACTATGCTGAAAAAGCTTATAATGTTTATCGTTGATGTGGTAAAGCAGGGCTTCGACAGCGCAATCAAAAATTTCAATTTGCAGAAACATTGCGGGTTTAGCGTGAAAGAGACGAAAGAGGCTCCGCCGTATTGGCGCGACAAAAGCCAATGGCCGCAGGCAGAGCTAGAGCAAAAACCGGAGTTTAGCCGGGAACAAAAAGCCGCGGCTGAACAAAAGGCTGAGGCTCCGGCGCAGAAAGTAGCGGCGATCAGGGAGATTAAGGCCCAGGCGCAGCAGGAAGTTCAGAGCCAGGAAGCAAAAGCTGCCCGCAAGCGGAGCCGGGGGCGGTAATGCAGGGCTGGGCAATATTAACTATTGCCGCATTAGCCGGGCTTGCTGCGCACTTCGCGTGGCAAGCCCACGACTTGCGGCGGGTTTTGCGGCAGTATGCAGGGGCAAAGGTAGCACGAGTTGCACCCGCTGAGGCGATAGGGGCCACGGGCAAACGCACGGAAGCTACTGTGATATTTACAGATATGCGAGGATTTACAAGTATTTCAGAAAGGCTAACTCCGGAGCGCGTAGCACTACTTTTAAAAATCGTGCTATCTCCGGCACTGGAAGCTATCCGCGCTGCTGGCGGTGAAGTTGATAAAATTCAAGGGGACGCGATATTGTATAGGCATGCGGACGCTGAAAAGGCGTTGGAAATGCTGGAAGAGGTGCAGCAAACGCTTGAAAAAGCTGGAGAAAAAGCGAGGAGGATTATAGGGGAGACTCCGCAATTTTACAGCGGTGTGCATAACGGCCCGGTATATTTAGGGTTTCTCGGCGCGGCGGGCGGGTTTGTTGACTATACAGTAATAGGAGATGCCGTAAATGTCGCTGCACGGCTTCAAGGGCTTGCGGCGAAATATGGCGTGGCGGCGATTATTTCTGGTGATGCATACAGAATGGCCGGAAAACCGCAGGCATGGCGGCTGCTGGATGTTGTGCAGGTTAAGGGAAGGGCGGAGCCTCTGGACATATATACAAAACCAGCCGATTTAGGCGCGTGGGCGGCGTTTGAAAAAGCGCGGGAAATGTACGTTGCCGGGGATTTTAAGGCGGCTGAGGCGGCGTTTAGAGCGGCTGGGTATGGGATGTGGGCGGGGCGCTGTAAGCAGCTGGTGGTGGATAGGCCGGGAAAGTGGTTGGGCGTGTGGAACTGGACGGCGAAGTAAAAGGCGGGCAAAAGCCCGCCTTTCTCCTTAATTACTAACCAGTTGTTTTTGGGTAAGCCGGAACTTTGAACTCCTCTTCAAATTCATCAATCTTGTAACAATATATTGTTGGGACAATTTCGTCATTTTTGTCAATAATGAATTGTTGAAAAGGTTTCCCATCTTTTCCAAATAGTGAATTTTTACTGTGCCAGAATATAACATTACAGTTTTCCAAAAATTCACGTTCATTATTTATTTTTTTTTCAATCATACTGTCGCTAACACTCATATATGTGTCTTCAGAATCTGGAGTATAAATGATAGCAACTTTTTTATCGTCATAACAACAGAGTGTGTGCTTTATTTCATTGGCAGCACCATTTATTATCCGAACTTCTTTAGATCTCATTTTACACCCCCTCTTTAAATATTAGGCTATGTCACAACAAACAGTTGATAAATAGCCATTTTTATAGGGGAGTATCAGAACTCCCCTACAAACTGTTATTTGCAGTTATCTATACTCATTTGGAATTTCGATATGAAGTGTCTCACACAATAACTTCACATCATGTGCATCATTTTCATCAAACTCGTATCCCAGATGGAACATTACTTGACTATATGGTTCAATACAGGAAACCTCTATTTCCTCAATTCTTCCTTTACCCGAAAAAGTTTCTACCGGAAAACAATCCCCATCATAAAGAATTTCACCTTCGTCCGTATATTCAAAACAATGCAAATCAATAATTCTGTTTTTCAAATCTTCCCATACAGTATGGTTCAATGTTGTATATTCCATCTTAATCTCATAAAAGCCATTAGCTTTCATTATTTCTATAAAGTTCTGATAATCGTTCTTTTCTACAAAAATGTCAATATCATTATGGGCTCTTGACTGATATCCAAGAAGAGCATCTACACCCCAGCCACCATCAAGAAAGACTTTAATCTCCGCATCTATTGCAAATTGAAGAATCTGTTTTACATCTGTTATATTGACCATCTTATCATCTCCACAAATTCTAATTAGGCGACCAGAGGAACTGCTGGTCTGTTTGATAAATCTCTGCATTTAGCAGTTTTCAATGTTGCCAAAACGAAAGTTAAGAAGATGTTCCTTTTCTCCATGTCGCTTTCTTTGGCGTAATTTACAAGGTTATTCCACACAAGATAGTTGTTCAGATACTTGGTAGAAACACCGTTAAAGCCACGCATAAACCTCTTTAGCTGGCTATGGTAGCTATTGATATGTTGGATATTATAAATGCCTTTCTTGGCTTTGCCAGTCTTTAACTGCACAAGGTCAATGCCATTGGCATTTGTAAATCTCACATAGGAGTTCATCTTGTCCGTAACAAGAGTGGAATTGGTCTTAATCCTACCATCATAAATATGATGTAAATCTCTTGTAGAAACTCTACCAGTATTCGTAATCTTGGAGATAGACAAGCCATTCCTATTAACCGCACAAGGAACACATACCTTTTCTTGGGACAAGCCTCTGATATGTGTAGAATGACCACGCTTATGAGCCTTGCGTGGCATAGCAAATGTCTTACTCTTGCTATGATTGCCCTTGTACGAGATGGCGAAAAAAGTTTCGTCAGCCTCAATAATGCCGTCAAGGGTAACATCGTCTGCCATATTCTGAAGTGCATCCAAAATCTTGTGTCTCCAAAGGAATGCGGTGTTTCTGTGAATCCCACAAGCAACAGCAGTCTTACGAATGGATAAGCCATTCATCATACAATCAATGTACTGCTCCCACACGGACAAGTCTTTTCTTGTACCAGACACAATGGAGTTCGTAGCAATCACGAAGGACTTGCCACAATCCTTACATACATATCGCTGTGTGCCATCTTTACGATGACCATTGCGAACCACATGGATACAGCCACAAAGAGGGCATACACGACCATTTGCAAAGCGTTCCTTTGCTACGAAATCTTCAATATTCAAAGACTTTACAAAGGCAGGACTTAAAAGCATTGTTTTAAGGCTTTCCTGCTCTGCGACAGTCAACTTACCGATAATATCTAATGCGTCTTTGATAGTAGGCATATCCAATTACCTCCTTCGGTGGTACTGTTTCTTACTATTATTATACGCTATTTCTCGTCAAAAATCAACCATTTGTTGTGACAGAGCCAAATATTATAATGGATTGAGAAGCAAGCGGCTTCGCCGTTCCACCATCAGCTAATAAGCAGGATAACTTATATAGCTTTGTGGCGTCACCCTTTTTCAAACATTTTCTTGCCGTGTGGGGCAGGTGTGGGGCAAGACGAAAAAAGGACTCACGGAATTTCCGTAAACCCTTGAATTTTCTGGTGCGCCCGACAAGAATCGAACTTGTGGCCTACAGCTTAGGAGGCTGTCGCTCTATCCAACTGAGCTACGAGCGCACAATCGTGTTGTTATATTTATCCTTTCGCACTGTGTCAAGTTGTTTGGCCGTGTAGTGTATGTCGGACGTTTGTTAGTGTTTTTAGAGCAATTTCACTTTGAAATTGCTCTGGCGGCTGCGTGAGCAGACGTTCGCTACGGAGGCGTAAGCGCAGTTTATCTGCGCTGTTAAACGCCGAAGTGAGCGTGCCTTAAACTTTGAGAATGTATATTCTCAAAGTTAATCTGCTCTAATGCTCGAAACGGGGATGATGAGGCCAAGGGGATAACAATAAATCCGCTGCCTTCCAGAGAAGGCGGCGGATCAATACGCGCGGGAAGGGGACGCGCGCGGTTGTGGGATATATTCCGGGGCTTGATTCAAGCCCCGGCTGCTTTTAGCAGAGATTAGAAGCTGTAGGCAAAAACGAGCTGCGCTTTCCAGGCATCCTGCTTTTCAAAGGAGCCATTGCCGCTGCCGCCATAGTAGCCGTCTTTTTTCCAGGTGTCTTTATCAATCATGTTGGCAACGTAGCCCAGTTCAAGGTTGGCTTCCAGATTTTCGTAGATCTGCCACTGGTTGATCAGGTTGAACTCCAGCAAGCCGTCGTTGGTGGTCAGATAAGGGCCATCCACGCCAAAGCCGCTGTTCCACGAAGAGGCGGACTCCATATACTTGACCATGGAAGGAGCGTTGGTGCCGCCCCAGTAGGCCACGCGCAGGGTGTGCTTGATGTCTTCGATGAAGCTCATGTCTTTAAGCTGACCACCGATGCCCCAGGTGCCGGCATAGGTCATATTCCAGTCGCAGATGTCGCCGGGGCCAGCGCCCCAGGCCATGTTGCCATCACCCACGAAAGAGGTGAAGTTGCCCGCTCCGGCAATGGAGGGCATGCGCTTGGAGCCGCTCTTGATATCGCCGTCATCACCGGAACCGTACCAGCCGAAGATGCCGGGGGTGGCCCAGTCCATCTTGTACTCTACAAGAGCCTTGGCAACAAAGCCCTGGCGCTGGGTGCTGCCGCGAACGATATCGCTATCGTTGCCGCGCTTTACCACATCGTAGCGGCCCATGCTTTCAACGTAGCCGTAATTGATGTCAAATTCGATATTGAACGGGTCGAACATGGTGATGCCAATGGGCAGGCCCACCCAGAACATGTTGCCATACTGCTTGTTCGTTGTGCGGGAATCAAGCGGAGTGGCGCCGGCAAAATTGAATCCTTCGGTCAGGCCGGGCAGGCTCTGGCCAAGGATACCGTCGCTGGTTTCCCAAGGTTCGTTATTATTGATTTCGCTCAGGCCGCGCAGGGCGTTACGTCCCAGCATGCCGTACATGGCCCAGGGGGTAACCTCTACGCCATCAAAGGTCACAGGAACGGAGACAGCGAAAAGATCAATGTTGTCCAGATAGTTGTTCTTCGCCTTGCGGTCGCCGTTGCCGTATTTCTCGGCATCGAAGTTGTCATTGACCGGGCGCGCCCAGAAAGCGGTCAGGCCAACGTTTTCATTGAACTTGTAGTTGCCGACAACAGCAGCCACGTCGCCATCAAGCACAGCGGATCCGCCAGCCATATTGGGCAGGGCCAAACCCTGGATGCCCATGCGAACGCGGGCGTCAGTCTGGGGAATGATCCAGTCAAGATAAGCGTTCTTCAGTTTGATGACGTTGCTGCCGTCAGCACCAAGAGCGCCGCCTTCATCGGCTTTGCCCCAGTTCTGGGTGCCGATTTCAAAATAAACGGTACCGGACAGGTTTTCGGAAGCAACGGCGTCCAATTGAAGACGCAGGCGCTGAGCAGCGCCGAACATGTCGTTGTCGTTAATTTTTTCTTTGGCATAGCCGCCCTGCGGGGTACGTGCATGGGAGGCCAGAGGCGCATCAGCCACGCCGAAGCCCATGAGCCATTCACCCTGCGCCTTAAATTCGATGGCCTTGGCTCCCCCGGCCGCACCCACGAACATGCCGGCAGCAAGCAACGCCACCATGCAGCTTTTTTTGAAACGTTGCAGAAGTTTCCTTTCCTTGATGCTCATACCTTTTCCTCCATATGGTTTTCGCGGTTTACGCGGGAACTTTTCCGCAATGCCGCGTTATGGGCTGTGTGCCTCATAGTGCAGACAGAGATGGCGCCAGGCCGTAACCATCAAAGGTGTTTGTTTTGTTGCGTGACAGGCGGGAGGCGCTCAGTTGTGGCGTTCGTGCTCGTGATCGTGCACGTGCTCCTTCTTGTGATGACCGCATTTGCAGTTGGCGCAGTTGCCTTTGCAAACGTGCTTTTTTTCTTGCTGGATAAGCACACGGTTGCCGTCAACCGCCATGGCAAAACCACTTTCTCCCTTAAAGATCACTCGTTCGGTGCCGAAGCCGCCAAGGATCAGAGAATTCTTGAGCGTGCTGACAGCTGAGGGAACGGGCTGGTGCACTTGGCGCACGTCAATGAAAATACGTTTGCAGTTCATGTGGTTGATGCGCAAAAGATCAATGACAGCGTCAGCCTGGCGAGGGCCGAACTGGTCATTGAGACAAATGTGAAGATTGTCTTGACTGAAGCGGTGGGTAACGTCAGAAACCGGTGCAGAATCACCATTATAAGCCATGCTTTGCCTCCGCTGTATGTAATTGCATGGCGCACCTTGGCATAGTTGAAAAACGATGTCAACAGAATTGAAATTCTTTTTCAAAAACTTTGGAGCAGAAGTTCGTATGATGCTGCAAAAATAGGAGTTCTCATGCATGAAACCCATACGGCTTTGTATCACAAAGGGTGGCTTGCCGTGCCATTAGAGCATTTTAACTTTGAAAAAGTGTAAATGATCTAACGCAGCCCGAAAGTGCAGCGCGTCGCAATGTGGCGCGGATTCAGCCGAAAATCGTATTTTTCGGCTGAATGAACACTTTGAAATGTAAAGTATTTCAAAGTTAATCTACTCTAGAGCAGATTAACTTTGAGAATATACATTCTCAAAGTTTAAGGCACGCTCACTTCGGCGTTTAACCGCGCAGATAAACTGCGCTTACGCCTCCGTAGCGAACGTCTGCTCACGCAGCCGTCAGAGCAATTTAAAAGTTAAATTGCTCTAGCTTAGCTTCATTTTTAAACCGCTGTGATAGATGCGTGACCAGATGCGCGTTGCAAGGGCGAAAGTGCAGATACAGTGTCTATCCTGGGGACTGCGGGCAGAAGAGGACAGGGCATGCGTTTGCGCTCTTGGGTCCATAGTGTACGTTGTAATCTGTCCAAATTATAATGTTCGCAAAGCTGAAATGCTCTGAATAGCCGGGGCGTTCATGCCGGGAGCGAAATGATAACGCCGTCGCCCAAAGGACGACGGCGTTATCATTTCGCTTGATGTAAAAGGCAAGGCAGAGATCAGGCAGCCCTGATGTTTCCGTGCTCCACGTGAAAAAGGGCAGCAGCGGGATCTGTTTTGCGCAAGAGGTCAACCATGTGAGGTTGGCAGGTAAAGTAAAGCATCTGATGCCCCTTGCCGTTTGTTTCGGCCGTCAGGTCCACAAAGGCCCTCGCCGTGCGTTCGGCCCGCTTGGGGTCGAAATTGACCAGCACGTCATCCATGATGACAGGCAGGGGGGCGGCATGGGCCGCATGGTTTTTGATGTAGGCCAGCCTCAGGGCCAGGTATGCCTGTTCGCGCGCGCCCCTGCTGAGATTTTCGGGGGCAAGCGCTTCGCCTTGGGCAGGCAGAATGCTCAGGGTTTTATCCTCAAGAGAAGCGTTGATGCCCCTCCACCGGCGCCCTGTGATGCGCGCGAATATTTCTGAAGCAAGGCGAATGACCTCGGGCTGCCGTTCGCGTTCAAAGGTGTTTTTGGCGGCTTCAAGAATGCCCCTGGCAAGCGCTCTGCGGCTCCATTCATACGCCATGCGTTGCATGCTTTCTTCCAGCGTGGCAGCTTCTTGCTGCAATTTTGCCAATTCGTCGTCATGCGACAGGGCCTCCACCCTGGCGCGCAAGCTGCTGACCCGGTCGCCCAGTTCCTGTTCCTTTTCCTGGAGTTGAGCAAGTTCCGCAGCGATTTCTGCGCAACGGCTTTCCTGAGCCTCACGGCTTTCGTGCTCAAACTGTGGCAAAAAATCTTCAAGCGGGCATTTGTCAGCCGCAAGGCGCAAGGCATCTTCAAGGTCCAGTTTGCGTTGTCCCAACTTACGTTGTTCTTCGTGCAGCGCCGCCTGACGCAAAAAATCTTCGGCGTCGTGTGCCCCGGCAAGGGTAAGCAATCCGCACTCGGCATGCAGAGCTTTATCCAGAGCTGCCTGGGCGGCACGAACCTCATCGTCAAGAGCGGAAAGCTCCTGATCCATAGTCTGTCGGCGTGTGCGGGCCGTGACGGCGCTTTCCGCTTCTTCAAGCAAAGAGTCAAGGCTGAGCAGCCAGTCCGGACTGCCATCAGTGTCAGTTTTGGGCGAACGGTTCAGGCTGTCGAACTGGAGGGCCAGGGGTTCCCGCAGTGCGGCCAGTTCTGAACGACTTTGAGCCAGTTCAGTTTTGGCACGCTCAAGGGCCGATTCCGCAGCCAGGCAGTTTTCCATATACTTGAACGCTTCTCGCACGGTTTCCGGATCAAGCTCCGCTCCAAGCCCCAGGCCTTCAAGACAATGTGACCATTGGCTGCGGGCGGCAGCAAGCCGGTCTTCGGCACTGCGCAGTTCCGCAGTGGCTTCAGCCTGACGGGTGAGGACGCGCTGTCTGTCACTTTCCGCATTCTGGAGCGCTGCTTCGGCCTTGATGCGCCGTTCACGCGCGGTATCGGCCTCCCGGCATGATTCCAGTATCTGGCGTACAACTTCGGCAAGCATGTCTGAAAAAGCGGTCTTGGATGTTGCGTGGCGGGACGATTCCGCCTCTGTGGCCTGTACCGGCAGGGATGCGGCCATTCCTTCCCCGGCGGGCAGACGTTCGGCCACAGCGGGGAATCGCTGCATGTGTTCTTCGGCATAGGCAAGGCCGTCCTCAAGGGTGCGCAGTTCATTCAGGGCTGCGGCCACGGCGCTGTATGCCAGCCGGGCGGATTCAACCTTGGCGAAAAAAGCCGTGGCTCCCTCTGGCGCGGGTACATTGCCGACCTTGAGGGTAAGCATGAACTCATGCCAGCGGCGGCGGGTTTGCTGCACCACGCTTTCGGCCTCCTGATACAGAGCCTGGCGCTTGCTTACCTCGGTGCGCGCAAGGTCGAGAGAGCGTTTGAGCGCATCCATGTCCTTACGAGCGCGCTCCTCAAGGAAGCACTGTTCCCGTTCCCGCTCCAGCAGCACCTCTGTGGCTTCCAGAGTGACCATATCCATATTCTGCACCTGGGCTGTACGGCAAAGCTGGCGGGCCTGCTCTTCCAGCTCCGCCACATGAGCGGCGCAGGTGTCACGACGGCCGGTCAGCTGGGCCAGTTCCTTTTTGCGGCGTTTGGCTTCCGGTCCATTGTGCGGCAGGCCGCCAGCAAGAAAGCCCACGCCGCAAAGCAGTACCAGATAGCCGGACCAGAGATTGACCGGCAAGTCCACGCCTTCGCTCAGGGCAATGTTTGTAAGCCCCATGCGCCAGTAGGCCAGCAGCAGGGCCACGCCAGCAGCAAAAAACAACAGACCCAGCAGCAAAAGCGGAAGGTTTTTGATGCGCTTGACCGGCGGCTCGTTGTCCAGTCGGGCATCAAGTTCTTCAAGTCGTTGTTTTTCCGTGACCAGAGCGGCAGAAAGGGCGCGCAGCGAGCGCAGGGCCGCGGTGCGGTTATCAAGGGCCTCGCGGGTGGGGCCATTAATGCCTCGCTGTTCTTCTCGCAGGGCCT
>NZ_JBAIYR010000020.1:0-18454 GCF_036763145.1 Desulfovibrio sp. 1188_IL3213
CTGGGTGGCCTCGTAGCTTCGGCATTGCGCAAAAAAGCGGCCCCGCCCCTGCCGGGACTTGACCTGTTGGCCCCTCCGCCCGCAAAAACCGGCGGGCCAAGCAGCGAAGACATCCAGGCCAGAGGCCAGGCCCTCATGGCGTGCCTCAATGATTTTGACATCCAAAGCGAACTTGTGCGCATCACTCCCGGTCCCGTGGTCACCATGTACGAGGTGCGCCCGGCTCCCGGCATTCGCGTCAGCCGCATTGCCAACCTGAGCGACGACCTTGCCCTTGCGCTCAAGGCTGTTGCCATACGCATTCAGGCGCCCATTCCCGGCTCCGATACGGTTGGGATCGAAATTCCCAACGAACAGCGGGAAACTGTCAATTTTCGCGAATTGGCCGCTTCCGAAGCGTTTCGCAACGGCTGCGGTCCGCTGACCATGATCCTCGGCAAGGATATTGCAGGCAAGCCTTTTATGGCGGATCTGGCCCGCATGCCGCACCTTCTCGTGGCCGGGGCCACGGGCGCGGGCAAGAGCGTGTGCCTGAACGGCATCCTTGTGAGCCTGCTTTACCGCACCCAGCCGCAGGACATGCAACTGCTGCTCATAGACCCCAAGCGCATTGAAATGGCTGTGTATGCCGATGCTCCACATCTGGTGCACCCCGTGGTCACGGAAATGAATGAGGCCAAAAACGCTCTGGATTGGGCCGTTCATGAAATGGATCGGCGTTATGCCGCCATGGCCCGCCTGGGCGTGCGCAATGTCTCCGGCTTTAACCAGAAGCTGGCTGCGTATAAAGATGGCTTGCCGCCGGACTTTTCTGATCTGGAACCATTGCCCTATCTCGTTGTTGTCATTGATGAACTTGCCGACCTTATGATGACCGCCGCCCGTGAGGTCGAAACAAGCATCGTGCGCCTGGCGCAGTTGGCCCGCGCTGCCGGGATCCATATGATTCTGGCAACACAACGCCCCAGCGTGGACGTTGTTACCGGCCTTATTAAGGCAAACTTTCCCTGCCGCATTTCATTTCAGGTCACTTCCAAGCATGATTCGCGCACCATTCTTGATCAGGTTGGCGCAGAGCATCTGCTTGGCCGGGGCGACATGCTGTTCAAGCCCAGCGGGGGAAGACTGCAGCGCCTGCACGGCCCGTTCCTGAGCGATGAGGAAGTGCAGAACGTGGTGAACCACTGGAAGCGCCAGCTAAGCCCATCCTACAAGGTTGATTTTGCCCAGTGGGGGATTGATGCCGCCGTGGGCGGCAACGGCAGCGGGGGCGGAGATGCCGCCCAGGACCCCCTGTATGGCGAGGTGCAGGCATTTGTAAGTGAACAGGGCAGGGCATCTATTTCTCTTGTGCAGCGCCGCTTCAAAATAGGTTTCAACCGTGCGGCGCGTCTGGTTGAACAGTTGGAACATGACGGCATCATTGGCCCGGCCGACGGCAGCAAGCCCCGCGCGGTGGTCAAATAGGCCGAAGCAAATTCTTTTGGCGTTATCACCCAAGTCCGAGGCCCTGAGGGCCGTGGAGGTTATATGCGTATGCTGCGCGCGGCTGTAGCCGCAATGGCCCTGTGTCTCTTCATGGCTTCGTTTGCGACAGCACAGAGCCCTGATATGGCTTCGGCCATCCAGGCGCGCTATGAAAAGCTTGGGGCCTTTGCTGCAGACTTTGACCAGACCCTCACCCATAAAGAAAGTGGCGCTGTAGAAAAAAGGCAGGGAAAACTGCTCTTTAAAAAACCTCTGCTTATCCGTTGGCAAACCGTGGCTCCGCACGAAGAAACGCTTGTAGTGACGGCAAAAGAAATCTGGAACTATATTCCGGACGAAGAAATAGCCTATCGCTACCCGCCAAGCCTGGTTCAGGATTCGCGCAGCATTATTCAGGTTATCACCGGCCAGGCCGCGCTGACCAAAGATTTTGACGTTAAGCCCGAAGGGCGGGAAGACGGCCTCGCCAAGCTGCGTCTTTTTCCCAAGGAACCGGCGCCGCAAATGGTGGAAGCCATCATATGGGTGGAGCCGGACACCGGGTATATCCGCCGGGCCAGCATTCTGGATTTTTACGGCAACAGCAACGAAGTGCGCTTTACCCGTTTTTCGCCGGATGTGAGCATCAAGGCTTCGGAATTCAGCTTTACCCCCCCCAAGGGTGTGGAAGTTGAAGACCGTATTGACAGTGCCGTCCCCGAAAAAGAATTGTTCAGGTAGCGCCGGAATAGTCGGCAACCCAAAAACTGATCAAGCCGTGACGTAAAAGCGCCACGGCTTTTCTTCTCTCAATTTTCGAGCCATGCGCTCCATAAAACCATAAACATAAAGAATTTCACGCAGTAATAAGGCATATGAATAAATATTTTTACTGCCTAAAATATTTGACAAATATGCGCCAGAGCCGATGACGTGTCATTGTTTTCTGCAAGCGCATAACGTATTATATCCAACTTGAGCAATAAGCCCAGCTTTAAGGAGCAGGAAAAATGACCGAGGAAAAATTCGCGACCTCCATGCAGGAGGAAGGCGTTGAAGATTTTGCCGCCATGCTGGCGGCCCATGAAACTTCCGGACATCGCCTTCAGGCGGGCCAGAAGGTCACCGGCACAGTTATCGCCATCACTGGCGACAGCGTATTTGTCGATGTGGGCATCAAGGTTGATGGCATCATGGAACGCAAGGACATTCTTGACGCCGAGGGCAATGAAACCACAGCCCCGGGCCAGCCTGTAGAAGCGTGGGTTATCGGCGTTTCCGCGCAGGAAATCCGCCTTTCCCGCTCCATGAGCGGCAGTGGTGTGGCCGCTCTTGAGGAAGCCCGCGATGCGGCTCTGCCCGTAGACGGACGCATTGTCGGTTCCTGCAAAGGTGGGTATACTGTTGAAGTTCTGGGAAAAACCGCATTCTGTCCAGGCAGCCAGATTGGGCTTGCCTCTGCCGAAGATGCCGAATCCCTCACAGGCCGCACTCTGCAATTTCTTGTTATCAGGGTAGAAAACAGGGGACGCAATATTGTTGTTTCGCGCCGGGCGCTGCTTGACCGTGAACGGCAGGAACAACTTGAAGTTTTACTTGAAAAACTTGCCGTGGGTGATACAGTTGAAGGCAAAGTATCCCGTTTTGCCCCCTTTGGCGCATTTATAGAACTGGATACAGCCGTAGAAGGCATGATACATCTTTCCGAACTGTCCTGGTCGCGCGTGGGCGCGCCTGATGAAGCCGTTTCCCTTGGCGACACCGTGCGGGCCAAGGTGCTTTCCATCAGCAAGAACGACAAGGGACAGGTTCGCATCGCTCTTTCCCGCAAGCAGGCCGAAGGCGACCCATGGCAGGATATAGCCCAACGCCTTGAAAACGGTGCTGTGGTGCAGGGCAAGGTTGTGCGCCTGGCGCCTTTTGGCGCTTTTGTGGAAATTCTGCCCGGCATCGAGGGGCTTGCGCATATTTCTGAACTGTCGTGGACTAAACGTGTCAACAAGCCTGAAGAAATTCTTCAGGTTGGGGATAACGTAATGGTAAAAATCAAAGAAATTAATGGCGATTCCCGTCGTATTTCTTTGAGCCTGCGCGATGCCGAAGGTGACCCCTGGCAGGATGCCGCACAGCAGTTCGCACCGGGAAGCACTGTTCAGGGAACAGTGGAAGGGCGCAGCCCGTACGGCCTTTTTATTACGCTTGCTCCCGGCATCACCGGGCTGTTACCCGCAGGCGTTATGAAGAACGACAAAAACGCAGGTCGGTACAGCAAATTGGACAAGGGCGACAGCGTGACCCTTGTAGTACAAAATCTGGATACCGCCGCCCGGCGTATCAGTCTTGCGCCTGAAGGGGCAGAGGCTTCATTTTCCGCAGATGACAAGGCGTGGAAACAGCACGCCGACAAGGCCAATGGTTCTGCAAACACAGGAATGAACACTTTGGCGCAAGCTTTGCATAAAGCAATGCAAAACAAGTAACCAGGAGTTTTTCCATGTTTATAAAAAAATGCCTTTCGGGCCTGCTTGCAGTAACGTTTGTCGTTGCCGCGCAGTTCGCCCAGGCAGGAAACCTGCCGGATTTCAGCGAGCTGGCAGCCAAAAGCGGCCCCGCTGTCGTCAATATCAATACTGAAAAGATGGCCGCCGCTGGTGGTTCCGAAGAATTTTTTGGCGAGATGTTCCGCAATATGCCCCCCGGCTTTGAAAAATTTTTTGACCAGTTCGGCGGTAAACGGGACGGCAAGCGCCCCCAGTCCAGACAGAAATCTCTCGGCTCCGGCTTTCTGGTGTCTGCGGATGGCTTTATCGTCACCAATAATCACGTGGTGGCCGATGCTGACGTTATCCGTGTGACGCTGGACCAGGAAAACGGCAAAAGCGAAACTTTCACGGCAACACTTGTGGGGGCGGATGAAGAAACCGACCTGGCCCTGCTGAAAGTGGACACCCAAAAGAATCTGCCTTTCCTGGTTTTTGGCAATTCCGATGATCTCAAAGTGGGCGAGTGGCTGCTGGCTATCGGCAATCCCTTTGGTCTTGACCACACGGTGACTGCGGGCATTCTGTCGGCCAAAAACCGCAACATTCATGCCGGTCCCTTTGACAACTTTCTTCAGACCGACGCTTCCATCAATCCCGGCAACAGCGGCGGGCCGCTGCTGAACATGCAGGGACAGGTGGTGGGCATCAATACGGCCATCATCGCCAGCGGGCAGGGCATTGGCTTTGCCATCCCCAGCAACATGGCCGCCAAGATCATTGATCAGATCAAAAGCGGCAAAAAAGTCACCCGTGGCTGGATTGGCGTTACGATTCAGGATGTTGAGGAAAATACCGCAAAAGCTCTCGGCATGAAGGACGCCAAGGGCGCGCTGGTGGGCAGCGTTATGGAAAATGAACCTGCCGGCAAGGGCGGAATGAAAGACGGCGATATCATCCTTGCCGTCGACGGAAAAGACATTGACGACGCATCGGCCCTGCTGCGCGCCATTGCCGAGAAAAACCCCGGCAGCAAGGCTGTTATCAAGGTGTGGCGTGATGGCAAGGTGCTTGACCTTACGGTCACCCTGGGCGAGCGTCAGTCAACCTCCCAGGCATCTTCCGGAAAGAGCGGCCCCAAACAAAACGAAGGGCTTCTTGGCATTGCTGTTCGTCCTCTCAACGAAACTGAACGCCGGGACATGAAGGTTGATAAAAACGAAGGACTGCTCATTGTGGATGTGACTCCCGGCAAGCCTGCGGCCGAAGCGGACTTGCGCCCCGGGGACATCATCCTCAAGGCAAACCTCAAGCCTGTGAATACGTCAGAGGCATTGTCAAAAATTGTCAATGAAGAGGGTGCGAAGCGTGGAGCCATCATGCTGCAGATTTCGCGCCGCGGCGACGTATATTTCCGCACAGTTCCTTTGGGAAAATAAGGTGCGCCGTTAACTGCGACAAAATGAAAACTGCAAGGGCTGCTCCGCTGGGGCAGCCCTTTTTCTATATTTTAAAAGACAATTTGGTCTGAAGTGCGGCCCTGCAGGCGTGACAATCCATAATATCCTATGATAATTAACGCGACAATGGAGGTACATCATGCCTGTTGTTCATGCCCGGGCCGGACAATTGCCCCTGCCTGAAGATCTCGAAAATATCCCGGCGCTTGTGAGCGCCTATTTCACAGAGTACCCCAATCCTGCGGTTCCGGCTCAGCGAGTGACCTTCGGCACTTCCGGACACAGGGGCTCTTCGCTGCTTCATACTTTTAATGAAGAACACATTTACGCCATTACGCAGGCAGTGTGCGACTATCGAAAAGCCAACAACATTGATGGCCCTCTTTTTCTCGGCGGCGATACACACGCTCTGTCCGAGGCGGCCTTTCGTTCTGCCCTTGAGGTTTTGACAGCCAACGACGTGCATGTGCGCATAGCGCCCAGGGGCGTCTATACGGCCACCCCCGCAGTCTCACATGCCATACTGAAATGGAACGCAGGCCGTTCCAGCGGCTTGGCAGACGGCATAGTTATCACCCCCTCGCATAATCCTCCCCGTGACGGCGGATTTAAGTATAACCCCCCGCACGGCGGCCCGGCAGAAACTGATGTTACCGACGTCATAGAAAAAAGAGCCAACGTCTATCTTGAAAACGGCAATCGCGGAGTGCATCTGACGCACTTGCGGGCGGCCCTGTCTTCTTCACTGGTTGAAGAATACGATTTTATCCGCAGCTACGTGGATGATTTGCCAAAAGTTCTGGATGTAAAGGCCATCGCCGCTTCAGGCTTGCGCCTCGGTGTCGATCCGCTTGGCGGGGCAAGCCTGCAAATGTGGGAGCCTATTGCTGACGCCTACGGAATTGAAATTACAGTGGTCAATAAAACAGTAGATCCCACATTCCGTTTTGTGCCTTTTGATAAGGACGGAAAAATCCGTATGGATTGTTCCTCGCCCTATGCCATGAACGGCCTTCTTGAAATGCGCAGCCGCTTTGATCTGGCAGTGGCCTGTGATCCCGATTCAGATCGTCACGGCATCGTCACCGATCAGGAACTGATGAATCCCAATCATTTTCTGTCCGTGGCCGCATGGTATCTGTTCCGAACACGCCGTTCGTGGTCCTCTGCCAGCGGCATTGGAAAAACCCTGGTGACCAGCGCCCTTCTGGACAGGGTGGGGCAAGAGGCAAATCGTCCGGTGGTCGAAGTGCCTGTGGGGTTCAAATGGTTTGTGCCGTATCTTCTTAACGGCCGTTGCGGCATGGGCTGCGAAGAAAGCGCCGGGGCCTCGTTCCTGTGCTTTGACGGCAGCCCCTGGAGCACCGATAAGGATGGCCCCCTCATGTGCCTGCTGGCAGCGGAAATGCTGGCAGTGGAGCAGTCATCCCCCACAGATCTGTATAACAAGCTCACAGAACGCCTTGGCCGCCCGGTCTACCAGCGGCTTGATGCCCCGGCAGACGATCAGGTGCGCGCAAAACTCAAGGCGCTGACTCCGGAAAGTGCAGATATAACCAGCCTTGGTGGTTCGCCTGTTACGGAAATCATTACTCGAGCGCCTGGCAACGATGCTCCGGTTGGAGGCATTAAAATATCCAGTGCTGATGGCTGGTTTGCCGTTCGCCCCTCGGGTACAGAGCCCATTTGCAAAGTTTATACGGAAAGCTTCAAGGGAGAAGACCATCTCTGCGGCATACAAAAAGACGCCATGAATTTTCTGGAGCGACTGCTGAAAGTCTGCCCCTGAGGAAGGGGCCTGCCTTCACCGGCATTTGGCGTGCGGCACTTTGTTGCTTAAATCATGCGGTTTCAGGAAAATATTGTTAAAAATCAACCCGTACCAAGATTCAAGTCTGAGCATAAAAGCGTCAATCAAATTCTGTATTACAAAAAAGCTCTCCTTTTACATTAAGGAGAGCTTTCTATTTACTGCTATTTCAATAAATATCATCGATCTGCCTACATAAGAGTTTGTTTCATGCAGCCAATTTGCCTGTCGAATAAAATACCCAACAGTGCGCCATGCCCATCTGCTTCTTTTTAAAGGAATAAGATCTCAATTGCACTCTTCTTATATGCGAATTTCGTTTGAAACCGCATAACAACATATTCCCCGTCGGGAACGCCGGACAGGGTAGTAGTGGCTTTTGTTGTAAGGTGGTTCCGGGCTTTTACTGCTCCCAGGGGTTGCCGGGCTTTGGGCAAGTTTTTTTCCCAGTTCTGCAGTTCAACTCCTGCTTTAAAAGCTGCAGCGGCCTGATCCCAGCTTTCCTGCGCCTTCATTGCAGCAGCCAGAGAAAGCCACGCTTCAGCAGCTCGCATAGGTTCATCAGCATTCTTGCCAGAAGAAGCCGCCCCCATGCACGGGGCTGCCGCAAGCATTGCTGCAACAAGCAGCAATGCTAAAAAATATTTTTTCATCCGCGCACCTCCTGTAAATAGACACTTTTTTTCAAAAGCTTGATTTCTGCGGCCGTAAGATGTCGCGCCCGTCCTGCCACCAGGCATCCCAGATCAAGCGGACCTAGAGCCACACGTTTCAAATGAAGAATGGTGAGGCCAAGGTCTCGACACATGCGCCGTATCTGACGGTTCAGGCCCTGATGCAAAACCATCCGCAGCAGGGTGCGCCCTCTGGCAAAGCTGGATTCAACCTCCACCGGCATGAGATCTTCGCCTTCAGCCAAACGCATACCACGTCGCATGACAGCAAGCGCCGCCTCAGGAACTGCTCCGCGCACCAGAACTTCGTATGTTTTGGGCTGATGGTGGCTGGGGTGAGTCAGCCGTTGCGCAAGCTGCCCGTCATTGGTCAGCAAAAGCAAGCCTTCAGAAAAATAATCAAGGCGGCCGACAGGGTAGAGGCGTAAGCCCCGCACGTTTTCCGGCAGATAGTCCATTACCGTGGGCCGCCCCTCAGGGTCATTCACTGTACACACCACCTGAACAGGCTTGTTGAGCAGCAAGTAGCAAAAATTCTGCGCTCCGGTGAGCAGCTTTCCATCAACCTCAAGGGCATCATGCGGTGATACCTGGCGGGCAGGATTGGGCTCCGCAACGCCATTAACGGTTACACGGCCAGAAAGAATCAGTTCATCAGCCTTTCTGCGTGAGCACAGTCCGGATGCTGCGATGGCTTTGTTCAAACGCATGCTTTCTTCCGGCAATGCCGCAGATTGAGGTGCTGACCGAGCCGCGGGCATGGTCGTGTCATTACGCATCCGAACATCTGTATCTTTCGGTTTCATTTCGGAATCTGCAGACGTAGGCGCTCGATCATTTTTTTGGGCGGCCTTTGTCTTGTCAGTTTTCTGGGGACCGCGGCAAAATTTTTTGCCGGCATGCGATGCGCGGCCTTTTGAGGACCGCTGGGAGCGACTGGATGACGTCACTTTGTTCTCCTTGGATATGTGAAGTCATGGTGATGGAAGAGAAGGCCAAGGTCAAGAACTCGAGAATAATTCATCTTTTTTTAATAAAAGTTTACATAATTATCATTATGGGACATTATGGCGCGTATTGGAAAGACCGTCTGTCCCTCCCAAACAGACTAAAAACAAGCTCGTGCTGTTTCTGCTTCTCTTGGTGTTTTTCCTGCATTTTGCGGCTTGTCTGATGCCGTTGCCATTGCCTCATATTTTTTGTCTTCGCCGCAGCGGGCTTGCTCACAAGACGGCTCTGACGTACAACACAAACCAACGCCATCCCAACGGCGCATGTTTCCAACCGAGGAGTTTTCATGGGCTTTGCCAACAGTGCGTGTAGTTTTACACGCTTTCGCATCCTTGATCCGGTTCCGGCTGAACTCTGGCCGCAAATCCCCGACAAGCTCAAACAGTTCGCATTTCGGGATATTGACGATATTCCCGAAATGCAGGCTCAGGGATGGGTCTGTTTTGAAGACATGCTGGATTCGGAATGGGTGACCGCCCCGCCGCAAAAAGGTGCTTATCTTGTTTTTTCGCTGCGGCTTGATATGCGTCGCATTCCTGCTGGTGTCGTAAAAAAGCATTTGGCAGTGGCTTTGCGCGATGAAAAGAAACGCATGCACGAGCAAGGCAAGACCTTTATTTCCCGTGAGCGCAAAAAAGAGCTGAAAGAACAGGTCATGCTGCGCCTGCGCTCGCGCTTCCTGCCGATACCCAGCGAATTTAACGTGTTGTGGGCTACGGACAGAAACGAGATATGGTTTGCCTCTACCCAGAACAAGATGATTGATCTTTTCATGGAAGAGTTTCTCAAAACCTTCGATCTGCATCTTGAGCAACTGACGCCCTACACTCTGGCGGCTTCCATGCTGGATGAAGAAAGCCTCATCCGCCTGGACCAGCTTGAGGCCACACAGTTTGCCCCCCAGTCCTAGCCGCGGAGCCAGCACACATGAATATGCCCTATCTTGGAGAATCTACTGATATTATTCTTGGCCAGGAATTTCTTACCTGGCTTTGGTACCAGAGCGACACCGCCCCCGGCGCCTTTACAGACAAAGACGGCGCTCCCTTCTCTGTTTCTATGGAGCAGCGGATTGTGGTACAAGGTGGCGAAGGAGACGCCCGGGAAACAGCCTCGGTTTCCGGCTCTCTCTCTCCTCTGCGGGAAGCGCGTTTTGGGCTTGGAACCGGCAAAAAAGTCAGCCGTGCGCTCATCCGGCTTGAAAAAGAAGAACTGGCCTTCCAGGTCACGCTCAAGGCAGAAGATTTTTGCCTTAACAGTCTGAAAACGCCCAAACTCGACAAGGGTGACAGCGATGACGACCCGGATGCCCTGCTGCTTGAAAAATTTTATCTGATGGAACTATGCACCAACCTGCTGGACGCGCTGTACACGCGCTTTCTTGCCCTGCGCCTTTCCCCCCAGTGGCAGAAAGAAGTTGACGATATGCGCCAGTGGATGACCCGTACAGAGTAGAGAAAGCCGCCATGCCCCCCCTGCCCTCACATGCCCGCCGTCACGGCCGGCTGACCGCCATCGCAGCCAATGTCGCCCGCAAGACATTATGGATGTTGCTGGTGCTGTGGGGCATTACGCTTATCAGCTTTTGGGTCATTCACCTGGCTCCCGGATCTCCTACAGATATGGAGACAACGCTCAATCCCCTCGCCGGCGAGGCTGCCCGGCAGAGGCTTGAGGCGCTGTACGGCCTTGATCGCCCGCTTCACGTCCAATATGCGGACTGGCTGATGCGGCTGCTGCATTTTGACTTCGGCAACTCCATGTCCGCAGATTCACGGCCCGTGCTGACCAAGATTATGGAGCGCCTGCCCCTTACCGTGGGCATGAATGTCACCGCTATGGTGCTGACCCTGCTCATTGCCATACCAGTGGGGATAGTCTCGGCCTGCCGCCGCAATTCCCTGCTGGATCGCTCCGTCACGGTGCTGGTTTTTTTGGGCTTTGCCATGCCTTCTTTCTGGCTTGCCCTGCTGCTCATGATGCTGTTCGGCATTGAACTGCAATGGCTGCCCATTTCCGGTCTTACATCCATGCACTATGACCAGATGAGCTTGTGGGGAAAGTTTTGTGACCTGGCCCGGCACCTGACGCTGCCCATACTTGTCTACACCGTGGGCGGCCTTGCGGGCATGTCGCGTTATATGCGGGCATGTATGCTGGAAGTTTTGCAGCAGGACTACATTCTTACGGCACGGGCCAAGGGGCTTGACGAAAAAAACATTATCTGGCGTCACGCACTGCGCAATGCGCTGTTGCCCGTCATCACCCTGCTGGGGCTTTCTGTACCCGGGCTTATCGGCGGCAGCGTGATCATTGAGTCCATCTTTGCCCTGCCCGGCCTCGGGCAGCTTTTTTACGCGGCGGTCATGGCCCGCGACTATACCATGATTATGGGCAATCTTGTTTTGGGGGCAGTGCTTACCCTTTTCGGCAATCTGCTGGCCGACATCTGCTATGGACTGGCTGATCCGCGCATACGCAGCGCAAAGGATGACGCCTGATGCTCCCCCGCGCCGTCAAAAATGCGCTTGGGCGTCATGCCATGCTGCTCATCGGCCTTTTCATTGTTCTTGGCATGTCCCTGGCGGCCCTGCTCGCGCCAGCCATCGCGCCGTATAATCCGGATGCGCTGCATCTGAACCACATCCTTGAACCGCCCTCTTCCCGGTTCTGGCTTGGAACGGACAGGCTCGGCCGCGATGTTTTTTCACGTCTGCTTTATGGCGGACGCGTTTCCCTATGGGTCGGCTTTGTGGCCGTGGGCATTTCCATCAGCATCGGCACCACGCTTGGCCTGATAAGCGGCTATTTTCGCCGTTGGGTCGATGAAACCATCATGCGTATTGTCGACATAATGCTGTGTTTTCCTTCTTTCTTTCTTATTCTGGCGGTCATTGCCTTTCTGGAGCCTGACCTTATCAACATTATGATCGTTATCGGTCTTACCTCATGGATGGGTGTCACGCGCCTTGTTCGTGCCGAGACCCTGAGTCTGCGCGAGCGCGAATTTGTGGACGCTGCACGCCTGGCAGGCAGTTCCACTGGAAAAATACTTTTTTGCCACATTTTGCCCAATGCCTTGGCTCCTGTGCTTATAACCGCTACTCTTGGCGTAGCCGGAGCCATTCTTGTAGAATCAAGCCTGAGTTTTCTCGGCCTTGGCGTACAGCCGCCCACGGCAAGCTGGGGCAACATGCTTATGGAAGGCAAAGCCGTTATTGAAAACGCCCCCTGGCTGTCGGTGTATCCCGGTCTGGCTATTCTCATAACTGTGCTTGGCTATAATCTGCTTGGTGAAAGCTTGAGAGATATTTTTGACCCCAGGCTGCGACGCTGAGTTGTGCCGGGGCCTTCGCAATATTTAAAGTAAAACTTTAAAATACACTGTGCGGACGCAAATAACATGCTGGAATACCTTCGCATTCGCAACCTTGCTCTTATTGAAGATATGGAGCTGGAGTTCGAGCCGGGCATGAACGTTCTTACCGGCGAAACCGGAGCCGGCAAGAGCTTTATTCTCAAGGCTCTTGGCTTTCTGCTGGGCGACAAGCTGTCGTCCGACATGGTGCGTGCGGGGGCGGAGCGCGCCCAGGTAGAGGCCCTTTTTACCCTGGATGGCGAAGATATTGTTTTGCGGCGTGAATTGCTGGCCGATACCGGGCGCAGCCGCCTTTACATCTGTGATGAACTGCGTTCCCAGGATAGCCTGCGCGACCTGCGACCTCGCCTTGTGGCACATACAAGCCAGCACGCGCAGCAAAAACTTTTGCAGCCCGCTGTTCAGGCACGCCTGCTTGAAAGCGACTTTGCGCAGCCGGAGCTTCTGCTCAAACGTGACGCCCTGCTCTTCCGCCTGAATGAAACTGCGGCACAACGTAAAGCCCTGCTTGAACGTCAGGCCGGACTTGCTGAAAAACGCGAACTGCTTGAAATGCAGCAGCAGGAAATTGACAAGGTCGCCCCCGAAGACGGCGAAGAGGAGCAACTGGAAGAAGTGCGCGCCCAGGCTCGTTCGTTGGAGGGCGTGAGAGAAAACTACGAACAGGCCATCGCTCTCTTGCTCGGTGATGAAACCGAGGGCCTGCTGGATCTGCTGGGCAATTTCGAAAAAGTGCTGATCCGCATGGCCCGTGAAGACGATACGCTCAAACCCGACGCCGACGCAGTTGCGGCGCTGCGCCAGCAGCTATCCCATCTGGGCGGGCGTTTGCGCCGTCCGCCGCAGATGGAAGACATGCCCGACATGGATCAGGTTGAGGAAAGGCTTTTTGCCTTGGCCCAACTCAAACGCAAGCTGCACCGTACGCTGCCGGAAATTCTTTCTTTACGGGATGAGATAGCCGAAAATCTTTCTTTCCTTGATGTCTGCGCATTGGACCTGGCACGCTTGGGCCGGGAAGAAGAAAGCCTGGCTCATGAGCTTTCCGCCCTTGTGGAAGACATCATTCCCCTGCGCCGCCAGGCCGCTTCGGCCCTGGCTTCGGCTCTGGAAAAAGAACTGCGGCAGCTTGGCTTTTCCGAGCAGGTGCAGGTAATCCCCCATTTTGAAAAACAGGAAATCTGGCCCGGCGTGATGGATGAACGCGGGCGCATCCTGTGGGCGCCAAACCCCGGCCAACCTCCCCAGCCCCTGGACAAGATCGCTTCCGGAGGCGAACTTTCCCGCTTTCTGCTGGCTCTGGCGAGCGTGCGGCAGGACGGTGAAAATGCGATCTTTATCTTTGACGAAGTGGATGCCGGGGTGGGCGGCTTGACCCTCAACAAGCTGGCTGAAAAATTGTATGCACTTGCTTCCAGCAGGCAGATGCTGCTTATCACGCACTGGCCGCAGCTTGCGGCCCGCGCGCGCAAGCACTTTCAGATCAGCAAGACGGTGCGGGACAATGCCACCTTTACCCTTTGTCGCCCGCTGGACAAGTCAGCCCGGCATGCAGAGCTTGCACGCATGGCCGGGGGCGGCGCGCAGGGTGAGGCCGTGGCCCGCAGCCTTGAAATCTAGCCTGTACGGTTTCGACCTGATCGGGCAGGCGCCTTGAAAAAAAGGTTTCTTATTTTTCGTGGGTACTCACCATGAAACAGTGCGCAAGAAGCCTTTTTCAGTCATCAACCACCCTCCAGACAAATAATCGCGCCGAGCCTTCCCCTACTACAGCTGCGTTGCGTGGGCGACTCGGCGCGAAGTATGGCACGCTCATTTTACGGCCCGACGCCTCAGAAGAGGTTTGTGCCGCCCGTGGCGCATTGACAGGGCGGAAAGTCCGATGAACCGTGCCAACGCGCGGAATGTCTGCAGCCCCTGCACAGTTGCGTGACCATTGCGCAGAAAAAATGTATCCTTCAATTGCCTCCATCACAGGCAAATAAAAACTGCCCGCGCGGCTGACCAGATAATTTATTGAATTCAGGGCAATCAAGGCGGCAGCCGCCTTGTTCAGGTTCGCGTATGGGGCAAAGAAATGCCCTGATCCTGAAGCGCCTATTCGCCACATAGCCGATCGCTGCGGCGCTTGTGCTGCTTACAAAAAAGAACTCGTGAGGGTATTGTCTTGAGATATGTTTTTATATTAATTCTAGTTGTAATCATCGCTGTTGGGCTGCATTTCGCCTTTCAGAAATATTGTGGCGGCATTTATGTGGAGAAAAACCATTCGGAAACATATTCATGCCCAGGAGGAAAAAGCGTCTCGGTTCAGTTTTTTTCCACAAGCGACCGTAAGCTGATGTTCGCCAAGGTCGTCATGCCTGATGGTGTGGAATATTCTCTTCCGCTCATGCCTTCGGCATCTGGCAGCAGGTACTCGGATGAGTTTGCCCTTGAAGCCTGGTTCAAAGGAAACGAGCTTACCCTAAGCAAACCTTCTGAGAATGGGACAATGGAACCGGTCTACGAGTGCACGGCCAAATAGCTGCGGCTTGAAGCCGTGTCACAGGGAGGCAGTGATGGAACGACTAAGGAATGCCCTGTGTGCTGCAATGGAGTTCGGTCAATGCGTTCATGTTGTAGAAAAAATGCGTGGAAACATCGGCATTATTCCGCGGGGCCTGACAGCCGATCTTGTGGTCTGTGATATAGTGGTCGTTTCGCGCCCTGATGATGTCCAGAAGCGTCGGGTGAAGCTGGAACTTGCTGATGTTCGGCTGATGCAGTGAAAAAATAGCGTATTGTGCATCGGGTCGTGTTCCATGCGGCCCGATGCCCGGCCAGAAGGTGGCAGTTTTTCGTTATCAAAGACAGTGAGTTGCGGGAAAAAGAAGCACTCCTGTAAAAGCTTGCCTCAACGCCTTTCATTCGCGGCATTTCCACGAACTTGCTTTTCGTCGTGCATATTTCCTATCTCTGCTGGTTGCTTTCCAGTCGGAACTGTTTTTTCCGTCCGCGATCCATCAAACTGGCAGGCCCCGATACATCGGACTCCCCCGCAATGGGGACATTTGTTGCGCGTCTGAGGCAAAAAAAGATCGCGAAGAATACTCAAAAAAGTTTTAAATTTCATGAAAAAATCCTACGTTGCAAATACGGTCGCCGCAACAGGTCGCAAGGTCAGACCTTATGGCATGCCGTTTTTTGCCAAACGGATAAAAACAACTGAAAGAACGAGCAGTATTTAGGGAATTGATATGGGAAAAAAGCGTTTTATGGAAAGGGCCGTTGAGCTATCCAGGCAAAGCATGGCGGCCGGGGGTGGCCCATTCGGCGCGGTGATCGTGCGGGATGGAAAAATCATAGGCGAGGGCATGAACAATGTCACGCCGCATAACGATCCCACAGCTCATGCCGAAGTGGAAGCTATTCGAAATGCCTGCCGTGCGCTTGAAACATTTGACCTCTCAGGTTCCGTCATATTCACAAGCTGCGAGCCTTGTCCCATGTGTCTCAGCGCCATATGGTGGGCGCGCATTGAAAAGATATACTTCTCAAACACAAGGGAAGACGCCGCTGCTGCCGGGTTTGACGATGCAGCCATATATGGCGAAATTTCCAAGCAACTGGATGAAAGAACACTGCCCATTGAGCAGCTTTACTGTAAAGACAGTTCAGAAATTTTCCGGCAATGGCTGTGTTGCGAAGAAAAAACAAGATATTGATGCGCACAACGTCTTTCGCGCCTTTTTGCATATTTTCATGTAAAAAGGCATCATGCAACTTATCGGCATCCTGCTATGAAGCCGATAACCTGTCTTGCTCCCCGCCTGGATACGGCTTGTTGTGAACTTTTTCCTTTACACCGAGATATTGACAATATCCTTCCGGGCAGCTATGAAAGCCAGATTCAAAACCTGAGGCGCAAGGCGGTTTCATGCGAAATCAATGCAGCGCGCCGAACAGTAGGTACAAAAACATCTTGTCGGTATCGCTCAAATTTTTTTTCACGCCGGTGTTTTTAGGCGCTTTCTCTGCAGAGCAAGAAAGTGCCTTTTTTTATGGTGAGGTACATACATGCAACTATCTGAATTAATTAAGTCCGTAGAAGAAATTGCTCCCCTGCGGGCGGCGGCTTCGTGGGATATTTCCGGCCTTCAGGTAGCAGCCCTGCGCCAGGACATCAGCAGTATCGCCGTCTGTCTTGATCCCACGCCAGAATCTGTCAGGCAGGCTCTTGATCTTGGCGCACAATTTGTTCTGAGCCATCACCCACTTTCTCTCAAGCCCGCCCTGCCGTCGCAACTTGACGCCTACCATGAGGTTTTGCGCCTGCTCATGCGCGCGGATGTTCCCCTTTACGCGGCCCATACCTCGCTGGACGTGAACCCGCAAGGCCCCGCAGGCTGGCTTGCTGCTGACCTCAAGCTTGAAAACACGATCGTGCTTGAGCCGGTCTGCCCGCAACCATCGGCCGAAAGCCCCATTCTTGGCTACGGCCTTGCCGGCGATCTGCCACAGGCCCAGACCGTGGCAGATGTCATCCGCGAGCTTGAAAAAGTGCTCGACCTTTCCACAGCGACCCTCAGTGGGCCACCGCCCGGAAAAATCCGCCGGTTGGCCTATTGCACCGGCTCCGGTTCATCACTGCTGCCTGCGGCCCGCAAGGCCGGAGCGCAACTGTTTATTACCGGAGATGTAAAATATCATACTGCGCTTGAAGCGGAAATTCCCCTGCTGGATGTGGGTCACCACAGCCTTGAAGAGGAAATGATGCGCCGCATGTGCCATTTGCTCCAGCAGCAGCTTCATGGTGTTGCCGTTCACTTTGTTCCCTCGGCATCGCCCTTTCGTGCTGTTGCCCTGTCATGACTATCAGGAGGTTTTTTTACAATGAGTAATGCCGTTTACTTTGATCAGATAAAGCAGCTTGTGGAGCTGCAGAAGGTTGACGACGCCATCTATGCGGTACGGCAGGACATGGAGCGTGCCCCCAATGAGCTGAATTCGCTTGAACAGCGCTTCAATGCCAGTGAAACGCAGCGTAATTACATTGTGGACAAGCTGACCCACCTTCAGGAACAGCAAAAACGCCTTTCGCTTGAGATAGATGATGATGCCGCCCGCATTAAAAAGAGCAAAAACAAGCTCATGCAGGTAGAAAATACGCGCGAATACCATGCCATGATGCGCGAAATGGACGGCATGGAAAAAGTGAACCGCTCCCGTGAAGAGGAAAAAATGACTCTCATGGAAGAACTGCAGTTTCAGAAAGACGCCTTGGCCGAACTTGACCTTACTCACTCTGCCGTCAAGGCCGAACTTGAAGTAAAGCGTGATGGTCTTGAAGAAAAACTGCAGAAGTGCAATGCCGCCCTTACCGATCTCAACGCAAAGCGCGCCCAGGTCAGCAAGGCCATTCCGCAGCCTGTTTTCATGCGCTATGAGTTCATTCGCGAGCGCCTTGAGCACCCCGTCATTGTTGCCGTCAGGGACGGTATCTGCTCGGGCTGCCACATTGCCGTTCCGCCGCAGTCTTTTATCGAACTGCAGCGCGGGCAACAGATTTTGAGCTGCCCCAACTGCCAGCGCCTCATTTTCTGGTGCGAACATTTCACAGTTGCTGAAGCGCCCCAGTGCGCTCCCAAGCCGCAGCCGCTGACGGATTAATAGATTTCGGCGCATGAAAAAAGGCCGGACCGCATTGAGAAACATGTGGCCCGGTCTTGTGTGACGCTTTTTGTCACCCATGCGCCTCCATATTGCGGGAGTCGGACGGACCGTCGCCGCGGGGGCAGCCCCGGGGAGGAAAGTCCGGGCTCCACAGGGCAGGACGCTGGATAACATCCAGGGAGGGTAACCTCCGGACAGCGCCACAGAAAGCAAACCGCCCGGCCTCGGCCGGGTAAGGGTGAAACGGTGGTGTAAGAGACCACCAGATGCCGTGGTGACACGGCATGCTCGGCATACCCCGTTCGGAGCAAGACCAAATAGGGAAGGCGGCCGGCCCGGCCGAAGCCTTCCGGGTAGGTTGCTTGAGGGTGCGGGCAACCGCACTCCTAGATTCTTGGCCAGATACTTCGACATGAGTTTTTCTTGAAATTTTTCAAGCGGTGCATTCATGAATCTATGCACGAGGCTTTTATTTTGTCCAGGACTAGCAATCATCAGCTGATACAGAATTACTGCCT
>NZ_JBAIYR010000021.1:0-18294 GCF_036763145.1 Desulfovibrio sp. 1188_IL3213
CGGTCCCGGCCTTGCCGGGCTTCCCGTGCGCGTGCTGGAGGACCTGCCGGACTACAGTCTGGCATCGCCCGCCGACAACTGCCGCCTGCTGGAAGCCGTGCTGGCCGACCACGGAAAAAACCCTCTTTATGTGGACATAAGCCGGGCGGATCTTGATCTGCCGGTCGTGCGGGCCATTGTGCCGGGCCTTTCGCTTACCGCTGAGTGGGACCGCTTTTCGCGGCCGGACATCCGAATTTTCGCGCGCTATCTTGATTTGTTTGCCTGATTTCTACGAGCCTATGGCTTTTCTGAATTGCAGGCTCTGCTCAAGTTGTTTATAGTGTCGGCCTGATGGCCCGTGCCTGTGGCGCGGCCCTGTGAAAACAAAAAACTGGAGGGAAAGGATGAAACTGGGCAAAATTTTTGCAGCGCTGGCCGGGCTGGCGCTCACCTTCGGCTTTGCCGGGCAAGCGCTGGCCGCTGATGCCACGCCTATCAAAATAGGCGTATACCTTCCCTTAACCGGGCAGAACGCCTTTGGCGGTCAGCTTGAGCTTGAAGGCGTGCGTCTGGCCCACAAGGAAATGCCCACAGTTCTCGGGCGTCCCGTTGATCTGGTGGTTGTGGACAACAAATCCGATAAGGTTGAAGCCGCCAACGCCGTAAAACGCCTTGTGGAACGTGACAAGGTTGTGGCGCTCATCGGCTCATACGGTTCTTCCCTGGCCATGTCCGGTGCGGAAGTGGCTGAAAAAGCCAAAGTTCCCGGCGTCGGAACCTCCTGCACCAACCCCCTCGTGACCCAGGGCAAGAAGTATTACTTCCGCGCCTGCTTTATCGATCCCTATCAGGGCGCTGCCGCGGCCACCTATGCCCGTGAAAACCTGGGCTACAAAAAAGCCGCCGTGCTTATGGACATGACCAATGACTACGCCGTTGGTCTGGCAAACTTCTTCGCCCGCTCGTTCAAGAAACAGGGCGGCGAAGTGGTCGGAACCCTCAAGTACAGCTCCGGCGACCAGGACTTCACGGCTCAGCTCACCGAGTTGATCTCCAAACAGCCCGACATCGTTTTCATGCCCGCCTACTTTGCTGAAGGCGCCATCATCATGAAACAGGCCCGTGAACTGGGCGCCAAGTTCCGCCTTATGGGCGCGGACGCTATGGACAACCCCGACACCCTCAAGCTCGGCGGCAAGGCTGCCGAAGGCTTCCTGCACACCACCTTCCCCTATGATCCGGCCATGCCCAATATGAGCGAAGCCGCCAAGCGCTTTACCGAAGCCTGGAAGGCCGCCTATCCTGACAAGGAAACCAACGTTAACGGCGCCCTTGGTTACAACAGCTACTTTATCATCATTGACGCCATCAAGCGCGCCAATTCCGCCGAGCCTCAGGCCATTGCCAAGGCGCTGGGCGAAACCAAGGACCTGTCCACGGCTCTTGGCGTCTTGTCCATCAATGAATCTCACGATGCTGAAATGCCCGTGGGCATCATTGAATACAAGGACGGCAAGCGTGTGTACGTGGGTGAAGTGACGCCCAAGTAAGTTGCCTTTTTCCTGCCCCGCAGTTTCTGTGGCTGCGGGGCGCTTTTTCTCTTTTTTTGCCGCCGTCCGCGCGGAAAGGCCCCTTGTGGCCTTTCTTTCGTCGCGATCCAGTACGGCTGCCGAGGTGGCAACATGAGCCTTGACATGTTTTTACAGCACTGTTTTAACGCCCTTACCCTGGGGTCGCTCTACGCGCTTATCGCCATTGGCTATACAATGGTCTACGGCATATTGCGTCTGATCAACTTTGCACATGGCGACATCCTGATGGTTGGCGCCTATTTTGTTTTTTTCGGTACTTTCGCCTTCGGCTGGCCCTGGGGTGTGGCCGCTGTGGTTTCGGTGGCGGGTGCAAGCCTGCTCGGCGTTGCCATTGAAAGGGTAGCGTACCGGCCCCTGCGTGATGCGCCTCGCATTTCGGCGCTTATCAGCGCCATTGCCGTTTCCTTTTTTATTGAAAGTCTGGCGGTGGTGGTCTTTACAGGGCAGCCGCGCCCGGTGCTTCAGCCTGAATGGCTTGTTGCCGAGTGGCAGATAGGCAGCCTGCGCATTTTGCCGCTCACGGCTTTTGTGCCGACCATGACCATCGTTCTTGTGGGTTTTTTGCTGTACGTGGTTTACCGCACCAAGCCGGGTCTGGCCATGCGCGCCATATCCAAGGATATTGAGACCACGCGCCTGCTCGGCGTGCGGGTAGACAACATCATTGCCCTGACGTTCTGCATCGGTTCCGCACTGGCCGCGGCTTCGGGCATCATGTGGGCCTTGCGCTATCCCCAGGTGCATCCGTATATGGGCATCATGCCCGGCCTCAAGGCATTTATCGCCGCAGTGTTCGGAGGGATCGGCTCCATCCAGGGCGCGGTTATCGGTGGTGTGGCCCTGGGCTTTGTGGAAATCATGACTGTGGCCTTCATGCCTGAGCTTTCGGGATACCGTGACGCCTTTGCCTTTGTATTGCTTGTGCTTGTGCTTTTCTACAAGCCCACGGGCCTGCTGGGCGAACGCATGGAGGAGAAAATCTGATGCGCCTGAACAGCAGCACGCTTTTGAGCATACTGGTCATGGTCCTGCTGGGCTGCGCTGTCTGGCAGGCGGAAGCCTTTTTGGGTGATTACCAGATTTATATTGCCAAGCTGATCTTCATCAACGCCATCCTGGCCCTTTCGCTTAACCTCATTTATGGGTTCACAGGGCTTTTCTCTTTGGGCCACGCCGGTTTTATCGCCGTGGGCGCCTACGTTTCGGCCTTGTGCATTCTGCCGCTGGAACAAAAGGAAATGATGTGGATTCTTGAACCCATAATCTGGCCTTTTTCCGAGCTGTTCACGCCTTTTTGGGCTTCTGTGCTGGCCGGCGGCGTTGTGGCGACCATTTTCGCCTTCTTTATCGCCGTTCCCGTACTGCGTCTGGGAGACGACTATCTTGGCATAGCCACGCTTGGTTTTGCCGAGATCATCCGGGTGCTCATCGTCAACGCCACACCCATCACCAACGGTTCTCTGGGCATCAAGGGCATACCGGGACACGCCACGCTGCTGTCCTGTTACATCTGGATGCTCTTTACCCTTATTGTGCTGGCACGAATTGTATTCAGCAACTACGGTAACGTGTTGCGCTGCATCCGTGATAACGAGATTGCAGCCAGAGTGATGGGCATCAATGTGTTCTGGAACAAGGTGCTTTCATTCTGCATCGGCGCGTTTTTCGCCGGTGTGGGCGGGGCTTTGCTGGGCAGCCACCTTTCCACCATTGACCCCAAGATGTTCAACTTTCTGTTGACCTTTAACGTGCTCATGTTTGTAGTGGCCGGCGGCCTTGGTTCACTGACGGGCAGCCTGCTCGGGGCAACGGTCATCACCATTCTGCTGGAGTGGCTGCGGGCCATTGAGGAGCCCATGGACATCTTCGGCCTCTTTGAGTTGCCGGGCATTCCCGGCATGCGCATGGTGGTGTTCTCAATGGTCCTGCTGGCCATTATCCTGTACCGGCGTGAAGGCATCATGGGTACGCGGGAACTGACCTGGAAGCGGATCGGCGCATTCCTGAGGAGGCACAAGGCATGAGCGAGTTTATTCTGCCCCGCCCCCCGCATTACGAAAACGCCTTGCTCCTCGCCAAGGACGTGACCATGCGTTTCGGCGGCGTCACTGCCGTGAGCGAACTTTCGCTGGCCTTACCCCAGGGGAGCATTGCAGGCATCATCGGGCCGAACGGCGCGGGAAAAACAACGGCTTTCAACGTGCTCAGCGGATTTTACACGCCGCAGGGCGGGGATGTCATTTTTGACGGGCACAGCATCAAGGGCCGCAAGCCCTATGAAATCTGCCGTCAGGGCATGGCCCGTACCTTCCAGAACATCCGCCTTTCACAGCACATGACCGTGCTTGAAAATATCATGGTGGGCTGCCATGTGCGGCGTCGCTGCCCCTGGTGGATGGCCCCGCTCGGTCTGCCGTCTTTTTATCGTGAAGAGGCAGAAATCAAGGAAAAAAGCCGCATGCTGGCGGAACGGGTGAATCTTGGCGAGCATCTCGATGATCTGGCCGGCAGCCTGCCTTACGGCGCGCAGCGACGGCTTGAAATCGCCCGCGCCCTGGCAACCGAGCCGCGCCTGCTTTTGCTGGACGAACCCGCCGCAGGGATGAATCCCCAGGAAAGCATTGAGCTTATGCACTTCATTGGGCATATACGCGAAGAATTCGATCTCACCATTCTGCTCATTGAGCATGACATGAAGGTTGTCATGGGTGTGTGCCGGTACATCTGGGTTATGGAGTACGGCGCGCTTATCGCTGAGGGCGGGCCGGAAGAAATCCGCAATAACCCCGTGGTTATCCGCGCCTACCTTGGCGAAGACATGGGTGCCGGGGGCATGTTTTGATGCGCGGTGGCATTGTCGCCGTAAGGGATTAGAGCAGTTTTTTTTAAACTGCTCTGGCGGCTGCGTCGGCAGACGGCCGACACAAAGGCGTGAGCGCGTTTACTTGCGCTGGCAAGCGCCGAAGTGAGCGTCTTAACTATGGGTGCATATCCTCAAAGTTAAAATGCTCTAAGATATAATGGATATGGTGCAGCATGCTTGAAATTCGTGACCTTCATGTGCGCTACGGCGGCATTCAGGCCGTGCAGGGGGTAAGCCTTACCATCCCGCGCGGCAGCATTGTAACCCTCATCGGGGCCAATGGCGCAGGCAAGAGCAGCATTATCCGCTCCATTGCCGGGCTGAATAAAAACGTTAGCGGCGAAATACTGTTGACCAGGCACGAGGGGGAGGCCCCGTCTTCTCTTATGGGCCTCAAGCCGGAAGATATGGTGCGGCGGGGCATTTCGCTCTCTCCTGAGGGGCGGCGTATCCTGCCCCACCTGACAGTTGCCGAAAACCTGATGCTCGGGGCGTATTCCCGCAGTGACCGAGGGGAAATTGCCGACGATATAGAGTGGGTTTATACGCTTTTTCCCCGGCTCAAGGAGCGGAACTGGCAGAAAGGCGGCACGCTTTCCGGCGGCGAGCAGCAGATGCTGGCCGTGGGCAGGGCGCTTATGAGCCGTCCTGACCTGCTCATGCTGGACGAGCCTTCCTTGGGGCTGGCGCCTTTGCTGGTGCGCGAGATCTTTGAGATCGTCAAGCGCATCAATGCCGACGGTAAAACCGTACTTCTGGTGGAACAAAACGCTTTTGCGGCCCTTTCAGTGGCGCACTATGCCTATATTCTGGAAGTGGGGCGTGTGGTGCTGGAAGGCCCCGGCAGGCAACTGCTGGAGAACCCCAGGGTCAAGGAAGCCTATCTGGGGGGCTAGAGCGGTTTCATCCTGAAACTGTTCTGCGGCTGCGTGGGCCGAAGCGCGCCGTCACGGCGCAGTCAGCTTTCCGTGGGCCGAAGTGCTCAGGAACAAAGACAGCAGCGCCTGATGGTTGCTTTCGTGAGCGCCGCAACGGGCGCCATAACACTTTGAAACAGTATAATAGTAAAGGCGCGATGCTTTACATCGGGGCCTGATGCCGGGACCGGCGGGGTATTCCCCTTGCTTCCGGGCGTTTTGAGAACTACTATGAAAAGCGGGGCTGGAAAGTCCCGCTTTTTTGTATCCCTGCACGGCCCAGTTTCCGCGTCTTTCCCTGCGCGGCAGCGGCCCTCATCATAACAGCGGGCAGACGGGAGCGTCAGGCCCGCAACGCAGGAGGTTTCATGCGGCATTTTTTTTCTTTTGCGGCCCTGGCATTACTGCTTGCCCTGGCCTGCCCGGTAATCGCGGCCAGTAATGAATCAGCCCAGGGGGATGACAGCGGGGTGCTTACGCGTCTGCCCAACGGGCTTACCGTCTATATTGTGAAGGATGCGCGTTTTCCTCTGGTAGCTACGCGCCTGTATGTGCGTACCGGTTCCGCCAATGAAAAGCCTGCTCAGGCGGGCATAAGCCATCTGCTTGAGCATATGGTGTTCAAAGGAACGGAGCACAGGCCGAAAGGGCAGGTGGCTCAGGACGTGGAAGCGCTGGGCGGTTACCTTAACGCCGCCACCAGCTTTGACAAGACCTGGTACATGACCGATATGCCCGCCGCGCATTGGCGCACCGGCATGGATGTGGTCAAGGAAATGGCTTTTCAGCCTTCGCTGGATCCAAAAGAGCTGGAATCTGAAAAGGAAGTGGTCATTTCCGAGCTTGAGGGCGACCAGGATTCGCCCATGAGCAGGCTGTTTGAAAGCCTGCAGACTTCTGCCTTGCAAAACACCGTTTACGGGCGGCCCATCATCGGCTTCAAGGACACCATCAGGGCGGTCACGGCAGAGGACCTGCGCGCGTATGTGCGGCACTGGTATCAGCCGCAAAACATGCTGCTGCTGGTGGCGGGCGACATTGACCCACAAGCCGTACTGGCCTACAGCCAAAAACTTTTCGGCGGTCTGACAAATAACGGCGACCTTGCCGAACCCCAGCCCGTGGATCTGGCCGATGCCCCTGGCGGGCCGCAGGTAGAGATTATTTACGGACCCTGGAGCAAGGTTTACATGGGCATGGCTTTCCCCGTGCCGGGCCTGCGTGATCTGCGCTCTGTGGATCTGGATGTGCTCTGCTATCTCCTGGGCGGCGACGGCACTTCGGAGCTGTACCGCAAGTTCAAATATGAAAAGCAGATGGTGGACAGTATCGGCATGGGCAATATGAGCCTGTCCCGCGCCGGTCTCGTCTATCTGAGCGCCCAGCTTGATGTGGACAAGGTGGAGCCTTTCTGGCGCGAACTGACCAGGGATATGGCGGCGCTCAAGGCCGCGCAGTTCAAGCCCGAAGCCATTGAAAGGGCCAGGTTCAACCTTGAGGATAATATGGACAGGGCAGGTGAAACGCTCAACGGCCTTGCCTCGTGGCTCGGTACTGTGCAGTTTGAGCTGGGCGGCAAACAGGCCGAGATGAACCTGCGCTTTGCCCAGCGCAATGTGGATGTGCCTCAACTGGCGAAGGCCCTGGAGCAGTGGCTTAATCCCCGGCAGGCGCGTGTGCGTGTGCTGGCTCCGGAAGGGGCTAAACTGCCTGATCTGGAGGCCATCCTGCGACAGAACTGGCCCGGCCCAGAAGGTGATCACGCGCGTAAAGCCCGTGCCGCAAAGGCCGGCGAGCGCGAAGTGGTGCAGCTCGGATCCGGCCGCACGCTTATTTTGCAGCCCGATGCCACGGTTCCCTATGTGGCTGTGGATATGATGCTGCCGGGCGGCAACGCTCTGCTCAAGCCAGAACAGCAAGGTCTTGCGGGGCTTACGGCCCGCGCTCTTACCTCGGGTATCGGCAAGCTGGACGCCCAGGGCGTGGAACGCTTCTTTTCCGACCGCGCGGCGGCCATAGATGCCAGTGCCGGGCTGCAAAGCTTTACCGTGTCCATCACCGGTCCGGCGCGCTTCAATGCGGACTATTTCGTCATGCTGGGCGAAGCGTTGCGCAGTCCCAGATTTGAGGAAAAGGAAATTCGCCGCGAGGCGGACAATATGAAAGCCGCCATACGGCAGCGTGCCGACAGGCCCTCAAGCTATCTTTTTTCCAAGCTCAACGGCTTTCTGTTCCCCGGCGGTCAGCCCTACGGCTACGATAGTCTGGGCAATGCGGAAAATCTGGATCGTTTCGGAAGCAAGGAAGTGCGTGCCTTCTGGCAGGAGCAGATGGGACAGCCCTGGGTGCTTTCCATAGCAGGAGATTTTGACCGTGAGGCCGTATTGGCCTTTGCCCGGTCACTGCCTGCTCCCCGCACCGACATCCCCGCGCCGGGCGCTCCGGTATGGGGGAGAGATAAAAAACTCGACCTGCACCTTCCCGGCCGCAATCAGGCCCATGTGCTTCAGGTTTTCAAGGCTGTGCCGCCCACCCATGAGGATGCCCCGGCCCTGATGCTGCTTCAGGCGGTGCTTTCCGGCCAGAGTGGCCTTCTGTTCAGTCAGTTGAGAGATGTGGAAGGTCTGGGGTACACGGTAACGGCCTTTTATCGCAGTATGCCCGAAGCGGGCATGATGGCCTTCTACATCGGCACGACTCCGGACAAGGTAGAGCAGGCCCAAAAAGGCTTTGGCAAGATCATTGCCGACATCAAGGCAAAGCCCCTGTCGGCCGCGCAACTGGAGGCCGGGGCAAATCGTCTGCTCGGCGCATACTTCCGCGAGCGGCAAAGCCTGGGCGCACGGGCTGCGGATGCCGCCGGTGACGCCCTGTTGCGCCGTCCTTATGACTTTGACCGCCGGCTTATTGAAAAGGCCGCGGCCCTGACGCCCGCCCAGGTGCAGGCGGTGGCCGTGAAATATCTGGGACAGGACAACGCATACGAACTGGTGCTGTTGCCCTGACAATGCCTCCGCCCTCGCCAATGCGCGAGGCTGGGGAGCAGTTTGCAGTAACATTGCCAGCGTTGTGCGGCAGCCATTGGCCCCCATCATGCCTTCAGGTTAAGCCTTTCGGCGCAGATCTGGATGCCTGATGGGGGTTCTGCATGGTGCAGCGGGTGAGGTGGAAGGGGGTAGCGCCTCAAAAAAGGAAACATGCCTCAAAGCCTGCGCTTGCGCCGATTTTTGCGGTTTTTTACCAACCTTGAAGGGAGGAAAAATAAGTCTGTGAACTTGTCAGGAATGTTTCTTGAAAAAAAGTGGCCTTTAAAAAACGGCCTATGGCGCGGTTTTTTAGAGGCTCTTTTCAAAAAGCCGCTTGTATCAAGGACTTGAGCAGCCTTGAAATCATCTTCGCAGTGCGCTAGATTGCAGTTCCGCACTGAGGGAAGCCACCAGCCACCATAAACAGGCTGCGGAACTTTCAATAGCGGTTCCGGCAGTGTCAAGCAGGGCAGGGTCCCATTCTCGCCCTGTGCTCTTTTGCGGTCTTTTTTTGGCCCTGAAGTGAGTGTAATTAAAAATTTTTCTCAATATAAACTAGGTATTCCCATGCACCTAGGAAGCCTCTTTTGCTAACCCTAATTGACATGATGCGATTCTTTTGAGATTTTCTAGACATTGAAAGTGCCCTACCGGGCTTAATCGGGAATCCCGTGAAAAGCGGGAGCGGACCCGCCGCCGTAAGCCGGGCAAACTGTCTTTCATCATGCGCCACTGGGCTGAGCCTGGGAAGGCCGAAAGATGGCCGGCAAGCCGGAAGACCTGCTTTCAACTTATCTTAAAGGGTGATGGGTCCCCCCCCTGCAAACCCAATGAGGACAACCGACACGGGGCTTTTGTCGGTCAGTTCCCTGCTGCGGGCAGTCTGCCTTCGGCTACAGGCATGTTCCTGTTTTTTGTTTTGCCCCTCCTTCGGTATCGGTATTTTGCGTCCCTTTTCAGGACGACCCTGTTCACTACGTTCCGGGAGCTTTCTTCCATGCCCGCCAGCATCATCAAGCGCGATGGCACGGCAGTGCCCTTTGATTCTGTCAAAATCCTCAACGCCATCACCAAGGCCAATCAGGCCGTGGGTGGCGAGGATATGTCACCCACTGACCTTTTATTCGTCACCGAAAAAGTTTGTAAAAAACTGAAAGAACGTGGCCTGAAGCACGTTGAAGAAATTCAGGACGTGGTTGAGGAATCATTGATTCAGTACGACTACGCCAAAACTGCCAAGGCATATATCCTGTACCGTGCCGAGCATACGAAAATCCGCAACGCGGAATCGTATCTCATGGATATTTATAAAAAATTGACATATTCCGCCGCTATCCATGAGGATATCAAGCGCGAAAACGCCAATATCGACGGCGATACCGCCATGGGCACCATGCTCAAGTACGGTTCCGAAGGGTCCAAGTTTTTCATTGATAACTATATCTTGCCCAAAGACGCTTCGGCAGCCCATATCCACGGGGATATCCATATTCACGACAAAGATTTCTACATGCTCACGGAAACGTGCTGCCAAATAGATCTTATCCCCTTGTTTAAAAATGGTTTTTCCACAGGTCACGGCTATTTGCGTGAGCCCAACTCCATTGAAAGCTATTCGGCCCTGGCCTGCATAGCCATTCAGGCCAACCAGAACGAAATGCACGGCGGCCAGAGCGTACCCCATTTCGACTTTGCCATGGCCGAAGGGGTTGTGAAGACCTACCGCAAGGAATACGAGCGCGCTTTTTCTTCATTTGTGCGCATTGCCATGCATGTGGACGCTGCGGAAGCGGCGGCCTTTACGGAAAAACTGCTTGCCGAAGCGGCATTGTACCCCCGCCTCGGCTCGGTGGAAGCCCTTGGCCGCCGACTTGTCGAAGTGGCCCCCGAAGGGCGGGAAGCAATGGTGGCCGAGGCTCACGCCTACGCCGTGGAAGAAGCCCTCAAATATACCGAACGCCGCACCTATCAGGCCATGGAAGCTCTTATCCATAACCTGAACACCATGAATTCCCGTGCCGGTGCTCAGGTGCCTTTCAGTTCCATCAACTATGGAACGGACGTTTCGGCCGAAGGGCGCATGGTCACCAAAAATCTGCTCAAGGCTACCAAGGCCGGCTTGGGGAATGGAGAAACCTCCATTTTCCCTGTGCAGATTTTCAAGGTAAAGTCCGGGGTCAACTATAATAGTGAAGATCCCAACTATGATCTTTTCAAGCAGGCCATAGACGTTTCAGCCATGCGGCTTTTCCCCAACTTCAGCTTTCTGGACGCCCCGTACAACCTCCAGTACTACAAGCCCGGTGACTACAATACCGAAGTGGCCTATATGGGCTGCCGCACGCGCGTACTGGGCAACGTATACGACAAGGACCGGCAGGTGACCTGCGGGCGCGGAAACCTGAGCTTTACCTCCGTAAACCTGCCCCGGCTGGGGCTGGAAGCCCAGGGAGACGTGGAGAAGTTTTTTGCCTTGCTTGACGACAGGATTGACCTGGTCTTCCGCCAGCTCATGCACAGGTTTAAAATCCAGTGCTCCAAGAAGGTGCGCAACTACCCCTTCCTGATGGGCGAAGGCATCTGGCTTGATTCCGACAGGCTTGACTGGGATGACAGCGTGGAAGAAGTGCTGAAGCACGGCACGCTGACCATGGGCTTTATCGGTCTGGCTGAAACCCTCAAAGCCCTGCTTGGCGTACACCACGGCGAAAGTGAAGAGGCGCAGAAGCTTGGCCTGGAAATTGTCAGGCACATGCGCAAGCGTTGCGACGAAGAAGCGGAAAAAACCCAGCTGAATTTTTCTCTTATCGCCACCCCGGCAGAAAGCCTCAGCGGCCGCTTCGTGGGACTGGATAAGGCCAAGTTCGGCAGCATCCCCGGCATTACGGACAAAGATTACTACACCAACTCCTTCCATGTGCCGGTGTATTATCCGATCAAGGCTTTCAAGAAAATTCAGATCGAGGCTCCCTATCACGCCATGACCAACGCGGGACACATCACCTATGTGGAGCTGGACGGCGATACGTGCAAAAATCCGGAAGCTTTTGAAAGCATCATCCGCTTTATGCACGATAGTGGCGTGGGCTATGGCTCGGTCAATCATCCGCTTGACCGCGACCCCCTGTGCGGCTACGTGGGTGTGATCAATGGTTGCTGCCCTCGGTGCGGACGCAAGGAAGGCGAAGGCATCAGCCCGGAACTGCTGGAAGAGCTGCGGAAAAAATATCCGCATATTCCCAAGTGGAATTAAGCCGGATTCCGTTTTGAAACGCCGTGCGTTTTACCGGTTCGCGCGGCCGGAACCGGGGTTTTCAGGCACATCCGCGCCTTGCTGATGAACAGTGTTGATTCTGCCGGGCGCTGCCCAGTTACGGCGGCCGCTGATGCGGCCTGTAATATTCACCGTATTTTTTCAAGACCAAGGAGAAAACCAATGTTGATGAAGTCGCGTCTGTACGAAGAAGTGAAGCCCGCGCAAAAGCTGGTGGGGCAGGGCATGGGTTTTGAACGTACCCGCCGCATCACCGGATATCTCGTGGGTACGCTTGATCGCTTCAATAATGCCAAGCGGTCCGAGGAGCGTGACCGGGTAAAGCATGTCTGAAGACGTGATGTCGCAGCCCCTGCGCCTGTCCGGCATTGTGGAAGAATCCATAGTAGACGGGCCGGGGCTGCGATATGTGCTTTTTACCCAGGGCTGTCCGCATCGTTGCCGGGGGTGTCATAACCCGCAAACGCACAGCCTTGCCGGGGGTTTTCTTTTTACTGCAAAGAACGCCCTTGAACAGTTTGATGAAAATCCCCTGCTTGCGGGGGTGACCCTGTCCGGCGGAGAGCCTTTTTTGCAGGCCGCGCCTTTGTGGGCTGTGGCCCAGGGCGTACACGAAAGGGGTAAAACCGTAGTTACCTATACGGGTTACACCTTTGAAACATTGCAGCAGATGGCTGGCAATGACCCCTGGATTGCACGTTTGCTGGATGTGACCGACCTGCTGATTGACGGCCCCTACATGGAAGATTTGCGGGATCTGGAGCTGCGCTTCAGGGGCAGTTCCAACCAGCGGCTTCTGGACAGGGCTGCGCGGCACCGTCTCATGACGGATATGACCGCTTCCGCCTCATGATTTTTCGTCAGCGTTACAAAGAGAGAACCTCCGCCCATAAGGCGGAGGTTCTCTCTTTGTAACGGGCCGATGCCAGGCGCTGTCCCAATTTTCTGGGAGGCAGCCTTACAGCAGATTAACTTTGAGAATATACATTCTCAAAGTTTAAGGCACGCTCACTTCGGCGTTTAACCGCGCAGATAAACTGCGCTTACGCCTCCGTAGCGAACGTCTGCTCACGCAGCCGCCAGAGCAATTTCAAAGTGAAATTGCTCTAACCCGCTGGCGGCTGATCAGCCACAGCCCTATCTGGCGCTTGGTCAGCCTCGGCTTCGTTTGACGAAGCGTGGTCAGCCGTCCTCTCTTTTTTGCCGGATTTGTTGGCGTACTGCTTTGGGGCCACATAGGGAGCAAATGAAACATCCATGCCTTGAATGTGCTCCACAAGCCACGTTTTGAGAAAGTCCAGCAGGGCCAGATCCACACCTGATTTGCCTTCAAGCACTGATTCGCGAAAGAGGAGGACTTTGTCCCTGAACTGCTGATGTATTTCAATATGCTTTTTTGCCCCAGGGTAGTTGGAATGGGCGAAAAATATTTCTTCGGTATTGAAATGGGTAAAGGCGTAACCGGCCAAAGCATCAAGTATTTCCAGCAGCAGGTCAGACGCCTCTTTTTTCATGATGCCCCGGTGCAGCTTGTTAATATAAGAAAGCAGCAGCTTGTGTTGCCCGTCAATCACAGGAACGCCGGTGGAAAAATCGTCCGACCATTGCACGTAGTCTTCCTGCTGTTCCACTTGGCTGGCAACGGGGTCTGTTTCCGGATCGCCCAGAAATGCCGTCATCTGCTCCACATAGCTTTCGCAAAATTCCAGCTCTGCAATGATCCTGTCCAGTAATTGTACGCTGAGACCGTTAAAGAAAGACTCTTGCGCCAGATCAGGGTGTGCTTCAAGCAGCTTTCTGCTCTGTTCAGCCTGATCAGAAGAAAGTTTGTGAATTTTGTTTACAAGTTCATGCAGACTGTCCTTGATCATGATCTGTCCAGTCAGGGCAATTTTGTATTTTTCATGCCATTCAGTGGATTCATGCTGAAATTTTTCAAGATCACGCAAGCTTGCAGATAAAGTACGGCTGCGTTCCTCACTGCGCGCTGTCATAAGATCCGCCATGTCGCGCAGAATACCGCAGTCGGAATCGTGGGGAAGGTGGAGCGTTCCGGGCTGCCGAAGGCTGAGCGAAATGCTCTTTATGGGTTTGAGCAGATCCTGGTAAAGAAAATAAAGCCCGCTGAAACCGCAGAGCAGTCCCACGCCGCCCGCCATATAGGATATGGGGAAGGGCATGAGTAATCCGGCCGCGCTTACGGCAGGAGCCAGGGCCAAAAGTATGATAAATACAGGCATATGGCATCCTTCTATATGGGGCTATATGGGTAAGACCATTCTGCGGTCCAGAGGGATTTCGCTTTGCAACTGTTCTGGCGGCAGCGTGAACAGACGATCGCCACGCAGGTGCAAGCGCTGTTGATTGGGGCTGTTAAGCGCTGTGGAGAGTGCCGTCAACGCATCGAGAATATATATTCTCAAGGCGGCTAACATGCTCTAAACCGTCAAGCTCCGTCCGGAAGAGACAGAAAATGCAGGAGGCTGCCGGGCGGCAGATCAATGGCTAAGGCTGACGCTCGATTCTGTAAGGCTCGGTGTCTGGTGAAGTTCCCCGCCGGGGCTGATCTGGAGGTGTTCCAGCGCCCGGCGGGGAGTGTTTGCGAAGTCTTGTTCCTGCCGGATAACGCTTAATCCTTGAAGGGCGATATGGCCCTGAGAGTCTTGATCACCTGGGGGAAATGCTCAACAACAAAGTCCACGTCATCTTCGGTAGTGTAACGCGAAAGAGAAAGCCGGATAGAGCCGTGAGCAAAGTTAAACGGCACCCCCATGGCCCTGAGCACATGCGAAGGTTCAAGGCTGCCAGAGGTGCAGGCCGAACCGGAGCTTGCGCAGATGCCCAGCCTGTCCAGCATGAGCAGGATAGCTTCCCCTTCCACATTTTTGAAAGCAATATTTGTGGTATTGGGCAGGCGGTTTTCCACATCGCCATTGACCATGCAGTCCGGGATGCGCTCCAGAATGCCGGCCTCAAGCTTGTCGCGCAGCCTGGCTACCTCGATGCGTTCTTCTTGCATGTGGTCCAGTGCCAGTTGGGCGGCTACGCCCAGGCCCGCGATATAAGGCACGTTTTCTGTGCCGGCGCGGCGGCCGCGCTCCTGATGTCCGCCGCGAAGGAAGGGGCGAAAACGTACGCCCTTGCGGATGTACAGGGCGCCTATGCCCTTGGGCGCATGCAGTTTGTGGCCGGAAAGCGAGAGCATGTCGACGGGCAGATGCTGAAGGTCGATGGGGGTTTTGCCCACAGCCTGCACGGCATCGGTATGGAAGAGTATGCCTTTTTCGTGGGCCATTTCCGCCATGCGCTGTATGGGATAAATGTTGCCGACTTCATTGTTGGCAAACATGATGGACACAAGCGCGGTGTCGTCGGACAGCGCCTGTTCGTAATCGTTGAGGTCGAGCCTGCCCTTGCTGTCCACAGCAAGGTATGTGACGCGGTAGCCGTGCCGTTCCCAGTGCTGTATCACGGTAAGCACGGCGGGGTGCTCGACGCGGGTGGTGATGATGTGGCGTTTTTCGGGCTGGGTTTGCAGGGCAGTCCATATGGCGGAGCTGTCGCTTTCCGAGCCGCACGAGGTGAACAGGATTTCGTCAGGGTGGGCACCGAGAAGGTTCGCCAGACTAAGCCTGGCGTTTTCCATAGCCTCGGCCACCTGCCCGCCGAAGCTGTGCATGCTTGAGGGGTTGCCGTACAGGTCGGAAAGATAGGGCAGTATGGCGTCCCGCACTTCGGGCGCCACGGCCGTGGTGGCATTATTGTCGAGATAGATGGTGCGCATGTCCTTATGCCTCCTCGACCACGATGTCGGGTTCCACATGTTCGCGCAAAAGGCGCTGCACAAGGTCGCGAATGGTCACATCGCTGGCGCGGCATTGTGAGCAACGCCCACGCAGGGATACCACTACCCGCAAGCCGTCCACGTCCACCAGTTCGATATCACCGCCATCAGCAGCGAGCACAGGGCGGATTTCTTCATCAATGGTCTTGAGCACCAGTTGCATGCGCTGCACATTGGTCATGCGCGCCTTGGGCTTCAGTTCCACCAGCGGCTTTTGCTTCAGCTCGGCGGCAAGGATTTCGCCTATCTCGTCCAGGCACTCTCCGCAGGCGCCGCCAGCCTTGGTGTAGTTGGTGACCTCTTCCACGGTCTTGAGGCCGTTTTCGCGAATGGCGCGGATGATCTGCGCATCGGTAACGCCGAAACACTTACAGACCAGCTTGCCCTCTTCGTGAGCGTGCGGCACGGGCGGCTCGCCCCTCCATTGACGGATGGCGGCCTCCAGCGCTTCCTGCCCCATGACGGAACAGTGCATCTTCTGTTTGGGCAGGCCGCCCAGGGCATTGGCAATGTCCTTGTTGCTGACCTTGAGGGCCTCGTCCACAGACATGCCCTTGATCATATCCGTCAGCACCGAGCTGGAGGCGATGGCGCTGGCGCAGCCAAACGTTTCAAAGGTGGCATTTTCAATAATACCCTGATCGCTGATCTTGAGATAGAGCTTAAGGGCGTCGCCGCAGGCCAGGCTGCCCACTTCGCCAATGGCATTGGCTCCTTCCAGCGGCCCCACGTTGTGCGGGCGCAGAAAATGATCATGAACGGCTTCAGTATAATTCCACATAATTGCCTCCCGAAGCGGAGTGCTTCTCTGATTCTATTATTTCCTGCAGGGTTCTCTGTTGCAGAAAGCTGCGTATGTGTCCGTCAAGTTCGCTCCAGAATTCACGGGTGGAGCAATGTTTTTCTCTCTGGCATGAGCGGCCTTTGCTGAGGCAGCGCACCGGAGAAATTTCGCCTTCAAGATGCTGAAAAACTTCTTCCATATTGATGTCCGCAGGCGCCTTTGCCAGGGCGTAGCCACCGCCCGAACCGCGCACGGCCCGAAGTATGCCCATGGGGCGCAAGGCCCGGACGATTTGCTCCAGGTAGCCCGAAGAAATGTTTTCCTCGCGGGCTACCTGCCCCAGTTGCAAAAGGCTGCCCTGGGGCTGGGCTGCCAAACGCAGCAGAAAACGCAGTCCATAACGGGTTCTGGTCGAAAATCGCATAAGGCTCCTCGTTTCGGCAAGTGGCCGGATTAGGCTATGCGCCAGTCCGCGTTTCGCGGTTTTGGGCGATGGCGGTGAGGCTGAACGGAGTTTCCTGATACACGTAATAGTTAAGCCAGTTGCAGTAAAACAAATGCGCATGCGCCCGCCAGTTCATGCGCGGCACGGCGGCGGGGTCGTTATGGGGATAGTAGTGTTCCGGCACGCGCGGCTTAAGGCCCCTGTCGACATCGCGGCGATATTCTGCATCCAGTGTGCCTCTGTCATACTCCAGATGGCCGGTCATAAAAACCTGTGAGTGGTCAACACGTTCCACAAGCGTTACCCCGGCCTGCTCAGACTGGGCGAGCAGGCGCAACTGCGGTGTTTCAAGGATATGCCCTGCGCGCACCTCGGTATTGCGCGAGTGCGGCGCAGAAAACGTGTCGTCAAAGCCGCGGAAAAGGCGGCAGTCCGGCAGAAGGATGTCGTGGCTGAAAATTCCGGAAATTTTTTGCGGCAGGCTGAACTTGGGTATGCCGTAAAAATGGTACAGCGCGGCCTGCGCGGCCCAGCAGATATACAGGGTGGAGTAAACGTGGCTCGCCGCATAGTTCATGATATCAAGCAGCTCGTGCCAGTAATCCACGTCTTCAAAGGGCAGATGTTCCACCGGCGCTCCGGTGACTATCATGCCGTCAAAGCTGCCGTGCCGTATTTCGCTGAATGTCTTGTAAAAGCGCTCAAGATGCTGTGCCGGGGTGTTTTTGGACTCATGCGCCTCGGTGCGCAGCAGCGTGATATTGACTTGAAGAGGAGAATTGCCCAAAAGTCGCAGCAACTGGGTTTCAGTGGCGATTTTGGTGGGCATGAGGTTGACGATGGCTATTTCCAGGGGGCGTATGTCCTGAGCGACCGCGCGGTCTTCGGTCATCACGAAGATGTTTTCACTTTCCAGAGCGGAGCAGGCGGGCAAATCCGCCGGAATCTTAATGGGCATATCCTCTTCCTTGACACTGACATTGCACCGGGATGCGGCACAGTTTTGGTGTTGCTGAACCAGCGGCGGATCCCGGCAGCAAGCGTTGCGGGACCCGCCTTAAAACATAGCGATTAGATATGTTTTGTCAAGATACTATAACAGGCGCTGCTTTTTGCGCCGCTGTCTGCGTTGTGTTGTTGGCTATCGTTACAGTTTGACCACATGGCATTCCATTTTCAGGTCACTTTGCGCATTTTTGAGGGCCTGCTGGGCCAGCCGTTCAAGTCCCCCGCAGCAGGGTACGCTCATTCGCAGCACCGTAAGCCCCGCGATCTGCCCTGATGCTATGATGGCCGTGAGCTTTTCCAAAAGGGCGTCATTGTCCTCAAGCTTGGGACAGGCGATGACGGGTATGCGCCCTGCAAGCCAGTCTTTATGCAGGTTGGGCAGGGCAAAACCGGCACAGTGGGCGGCCAGCAGCACTTGGGCCCCCTTGAGAAACGGGGCCGTAGCCGGAACCAGCCGCAACTGGATGGGCCAGGAAGGCAGATCCACCGCAAGGCCGGGATTGGCTGAGGCCGTACCGGGTGTCAGGGGTTTGAGTGCGCGTGCCATGCTGCCCGGGCA
>NZ_JBAIYR010000022.1:0-18115 GCF_036763145.1 Desulfovibrio sp. 1188_IL3213
TCTGGCCGTGGAGCGACAGGTGTTTTTGGCCCATGACGGCCTGAATCCTGGCATGGGAGCCTGGGCCGGGGCTGATCTGGCCTTGCGCATGGCCGCCGCCGGGCGGCACAGCCTTGTTTGTCCCTGGGCCTGGTGGCAGGTTGCTGCGGACGGTCTTGATGTGGCGGACAACAGGGCCGGGCTGGTGAACTGGTGGGGCAGGGGAATGAGCCACAGTCCGGAGCCGAAAACAGAAGCGCCCCAGGCGCTGGAGAAATTTCTCGCGCGCTGGGGCGTATCCGTTCAAAAAAGTGGCCTGCGAAACAGAAATCTGTGCGCTGCCTCTGATCAGGGCTGGACCCTGATGCTGGAAAAAAAATTATAGTTTGCCGGTTCGGAGCATGCGGTTTTGCGAATATGCGCGCGCAAAGCCTGCAAGACCTTCATATGGGCATTGCCCGCACGGATATCCCGCGCCTGCGCCTCCGTGGCGGAGGCTTGCCCGTCCAGCCGACCGCTCTGAGCGATATCAGCGTAACATTGCTCTAGCCGAGGTTTTTGCTGCCCTTGAAGCTGATGCCGATGATTTCATAGGTCACGCGGCCACGGGGAATTTCAACGGAAACTTCATCCCCTTCCTCACGGCCAAGCAGGGCCTGTCCCACGGGCGAAAGAAACGAGATGGAACCCTTGCCGGGGTCGGCCTCGTCCGGGCCAAGAATGGTGTAGGTCTTGGCTTCGCCGCTGTCCACATCTTCCAGTTCCACGGTTGCGCCAAAGATAACCTTGTCGCCCTGGAGCTTATCAAGGTCAATAACCTGGTAAAGGGCCATGCGCGACTCAATGTACTTTATGCGGGCCTCAGCCATGCCCTGGCGTTCACGCGCGGCGTCATAGCCGGCATTTTCGCGCAGGTCGCCTTCTTCTCTGGCTTCCTTGATGGCCTGAATGATCTCCGGCCGCTCGCTTTTCAGGCGGGCCAATTCTTCTTCCAGCGCCTTGTAGCCTTGTACGGAAATGGGAATACTCGTCATGTCGAACCTCGCAACGCAAAAAAAACGCCGCTGCCCAAGCAGCGGAGCATGCGTTTAGCAAAAAGTGGTTTTTATGAAAAAATCTGGTATTCCGGCGAAGACCATGGTTCGGCGCGCATAAGCGCTTTAAGCGCTGCCAGCTGCCAAAAAAATGCCGGCCTTGCGGCGTTTTCACAGTGTGAATTTTGCCGGAAAATACACACCGGGCAGCTGCACCTTGCAGGCCCGAAAACCTCTCCGGCCGAGCGGACCGGAATCAAAACCGTAACTGCGCCTCTACCCTAACCACTGCACAGGTTCCGGTCAAGCTTTAAACAAAAAATTCCAGCCCTGCTGGGCGCATACCTGCAGGGTATGCACAGTTGGCACTTGCGCCGTGCTGGTGCAGCGTATATGCTAAAAAAATTGTTATAAACCGAGCTGATCGTCAGCCGCATTCAAACAACGGCAGCTTATGAAAAAATATTTGCGTTATCTCGGGCCATTACTGATCTCCGCCATTTTCTTGCTGGCAGTGTATCTTTTGTACCATAAGTTGAAAAGCTACAGTGTCGCGCAAATCCGCGAAAGCCTTTCCCAGATATCCCATACGCGCATCGCCCTTTCCCTGTTGCTCATGGTGGTCAACTACATGATCCTTGTGGGTTATGACTGGCTTGCGCTCAAGGCCATCCACAAAAGCCTTCCCCTGCCGCGCGTGGGGCTGGTTTCTTTTGTGGGGCAGGCCGTAAGCTACAATTTTGGCGCGCTGCTTGGCGGCACAAGCGTGCGTTACCGCTTCTATTCTGCCTGGGGTTTTTCGCTGACAGACATAGTGCGGCTCGTGCTTATGCTGGCGGTCACCTTCTGGGTGGGAGCGCTAGGGCTGTGCGGAGCCATCTTTATGGTGGCGCCCCCCATTATCCCTGACGAACTGCTGGTCAAAATGCCCTTGAAAGACGTGCGGATACTGGGCGTCATTCTTTTTGCCATAGCCTGTTCCTACCTTGCCCTGTGTTTCTTTATCCGTAAACCCGTACACATTTTCGGCAAGGAATTTGTTTTTCCCCCGCCGCGCATTGCCATTGCCCAGGCCCTTGTGGCGGGCGTGGACATCGTGGCCGCCGCAGCCTGCATGTACGTGCTGCTGCCGGGAGATATGGGCGTCAGTTTTATCGACTTTCTGCCGAGTTATCTGATGGCCCAGGTGGCAGTGGTGCTGACGCATATTCCCGGAGGGGTAGGGGTGTTCGAGCTTGTCATCCTGCACCTCACCCACACCACGCACGAGCAGATGGTTTTTGCCGCAGTGCTCCTGTTCCGGCTGATTTATTTCATTATTCCGCTGCTGGCCGCGGCCCTGTTGCTGATGCTTTACGAGGTGCGTCAGCGTCGACAGGTGCTGCGTGGGGCCGGTCGCTGGCTTTCTGTGCTTTCGCACACCATTGCGGCCTATATGTGTTTTTCTGCCGGGATTATTTTGCTGGTGTCATCCACCTTGCCCCTGGGAAAGCACGCCCTTGCCATGTTGCGCATTATGGAACCCTACCATGTGACGGCCATTGGGCATTTTGTCAGCTGCCTTTCGGGCGCGGCACTGCTCTTTGTCTCTTACGGGCTGGAGCGACGCCAGACGCGCGCGTTTCATATGGCAGTGGTTTTTCTTTGCCTTGGCATTGCCGGGGCGTTGCTTAACGGTTTTTCCTGGCTTACGGCAGGAATGGTGAGCGTGGTGCTGCTGGCCGTGTGCATGGCCCGCAGGCGTTTTTATCGCGCCTCCTTTTTCTGGCAGGAGCCTATCCCCCTGTTCTGGCTGGGCGGCGCCATGGGCGTGCTCGTGCTGGTGGGCGCTCTGGGCTGGACACTGTACCACACGGCATGGAGCCATTCCGCCAACTGGTGGGGCAACGCGGCCCCCAACGCCACACGCACGACCTACGCTTTTGTGGGTATTGCCGTGGGGCTGGTGCTTTCGTGGATATGGCGCGCCTCTCTGCGGCGACGCGCGCGTCGCAGACAAGGAAGTTGACGGCATTCAGAGCATTTTCACTTTGAAACTGCTCTGTCGACTGTGTGTATAAGTGCAATTTATTTGGCATGTTAAGTGCAAAAATGAGCATGCCCTTAAACTTTGAGAATGGACATTCTCAAAGCTAATCTGCTCTATAATGCAAAAGGCCCGTGGCATGCCACGGGCCTTTTGCATGGTCGCTGAACTGCCTTGATCGCTGATGATCTCTGCCGCTTTTCAACGCTTTTCAGCTCTCCCTGCCATTCGCTACAATTCTCTGCTGAATGGAGCCGAAGCTATGCGGACAGCAGAGACCTCTAGCTGGGCGAACGCCCCCGCTTCCGTTTATCAGGCGGAAGCGGGGGCGTTCTTAACCATGTGGAAAGCGATGTTTTTATGCAGCAAGGCTAGAACGTAAAACGAACGCCCAAGCTGAATTCATTGGCATAAGGGGCCATGCCGACCTTGGCCTTCTGACCGCCAAAGGACTTTTCATGTTCATAATAGCTCAGGCCCACGAAACGGTAGGCCAGATCGGCAGAGATGGTGTCGGTAAAGGCATAGGAAACACCGGCTCCGGCATTCCAGGCAAATACCGTGTTGTAATCTGTGCTGCTTCCGCTGTAGCCCAGGCCTTCGACCTTATACCTGCTTTCAATAAAGCCCATGCCAAGCCCGCCGCCGATATACGGCGTAAAGGCGGTGTCATTGTGGAAGTCCCAATAAAGATTAAGGAACAGGGTTTGCAGGTTCCAGCGGCCCTTCAGGGTCGCGTCCAGGCCGTGCTTGCCGTCCCAATCCGTTTCTGAATTGGTGCGGATGGCGTATTCAATTTCTGTACGCAGGGGGATGTCGTTGGCAGGGTAGAAGTCGTAACCGACAAACGCGCCGCCCCCCACGGTATTTTGGCTGTATTCGCCGGTGTCGAAGAGGTTTGCGCCTTTGCTTGTAGAGACGTTTCCAGTGCTCTGGATGGAATCAATGAATTTGAGGCCCAGATAAAAACCGGAATTTTGTGCGAAGGCGGGTACAGCAAGGGCCACAGTCAGTGCGACGGCTAGAAAGATTCTTTTGAACATGACTCTCTCCAAGTTTTGTTATGCCGTTTTTCAAAGCCTTTCTTTGGCATTTGCCCGTTTTTTCGGAATTGATATCCGCTTTTATGCTGACCATACCTGAACATTGTAAATTATCAAGCGTGCTGAAACACAGATACGAACCATGTAATTCATAATAATGGTATGGTATTGCGGTATGTTGTTAAATAGTGCCTGATTTTTTCCTGAATTGGAGTTTTTTATGTGTGCCAGGGCGTTTTGCCTTTGTGCGTAGACATCTTAAAAGTGTTGTGACACTTAAATTTGAGATTAACACTGTAAATATGCTTTGTTACGGAATTGACCGTAAGGCTGCACAAAGGCTGCACATACGCTTTGCAGTGCCTATGCCTTGTATGAAAGCAATAAATGCGTAGGCATTGTCAACGCTGCCAATGAGCTGGAACTGAAAAACCCGATGTACCCGGTGAAATGAAGTAGCCGCAGTAAAACCAGCTAGATCCGAAAATGTGAGGCGAGGCTTGCCCTTCAAACAGCAAGCCTCGCCTCACATTTTCGTTTATTATATTTTTGCTTAGAGCAATTTCACTTTGAAATTGCTCTGGCGGCTGCGTGAGCAGTCGCCCGCCGCAAAGGTGCAAGCGCAGCTTCAGCCGTTACGACAAAGGAAGTTACGGATGCTTCAGGAGTTGTAACGCGGGAAACTACGCTTGCAGACACCATATATAACGAGCGGTTTGTTGCCACACAACCACTGTCGCCATTCGTAAGGCTCGCAGGCTCGCCAACGACTGCCGCGAAGACAGCAGAGCTATTTACTTGCGCGGTTAAGCAGCGAAGCGAGCGTGTCTTAAACTTTGAGAATGTACATTCTCAAAGTTAATTTGCTCTAGTTGCCGTTGTCTTGTCACTACGGCCCAAGCTGAAGACGAGCCAGATTTGCCTGCACGGCCCCGCCGTTGGCTGGGCCATGTCATTTGAAGCGGGCGTCAATGAAATCACGAATTGAGTCTATCACACAAAAAATCACACATAATAAAGATCAGGGCAAAGAAAAAGGGGCTACTGTTATCCAGTAACCCCTTGAAATATGGCGGAGAGGGAGAGATTCGAACTCTCGGTACGCTATTAACGTACACACGATTTCCAATCGTGCTCCTTCGGCCAGCTCGGACACCTCTCCGCATGTTTTGCATTCGTGCAAAGCCGAAACTGTATATGGCATATCCACAGAGAATGCAAGCAAAAAATGGTAAAATTATGGGCTGATGCCGTGGAGCTGCTCTGTGCGCCTAGGTTTTATCCTCGGGCGGTGTTTTTTCAGCATCCGTCTTTTTTTCACCCCTCCGCCGGAGGGGTGGCAAACGAAAGTCCATTCAGCACAGACCGCCGCCTGTTTTAACCAGCATCCAGAACAGGCCGCCCACAATGACCACAGTCAGCAAGATTTTGATCAGCATTTTTTAATCCTGCCCGGGTGTTTCACCCTTTTTGTTTTCCCGTCCTGCGCGTTTTTTTTCAACCTTGGCAGATCGGTAAAAGATCCATAGCGCCAAGGCTGACAGCAGGGTGATGGCTATGGCATTGAGTGTCAGGTAGCCCATAATTTCATCCTCAGGCGGTTACGCCCACCTTGCTGAAGCCGCTGTCGACGTAAATGATCTGCCCGGTCACGGCGTTGGCAAGATCAGACGCCAGAAAAGCCGCCACGCCGCCCACGTCGGCAGTGGTCACGTTGCGGCGCAGGGGCGAATTGTTTTCCACCATGGTGAAAATATCCTTGAGACTCGACACGGCCGAGGCGGCCAGTGTTTTTATGGGACCTGCGCTGATGGCGTTGACCCTTACCCCCTTGGGGCCAAGGTCATAGGCCAGATAGCGCATGGACGCTTCAAGAGCGGCCTTGGCCACACCCATGATATTGTAGCCGGGAATGACCTGGGTGGAGCCATGATAGGTCATGGTAAGCACCGAGGAATTTTCGTTGAACAGCGGCTCAAAAGCGCGGCAAAGCCCGGTGAGGGAATAGGCCGAAACTTCCAGGGCAAGCTTGAATCCGTCACGTGAGGTATCCACAAAGCGGCCGCACAGGTCATCGCGGTTGGCAAAAGCCACGGAGTGAATCAGAATGTCCAGATCCCCCCATTTTTCTTTGACCACGGATGCGGCGTTTTCAATCTGCGCGTCATCGCACACATCACACTGGAAGGTGAACTCGCCCCCCAGCTCTTCGCTCAGAGGCTCAACACGTTTTTTAATGGCCTCACCCACATAGTTGAACGCCAGGCGCGCTCCCTGAGCCTTCAGAGCAGCGGCAATGCCGTAGGCGATGCTCCGGTTGTTGGCTAACCCCATGATAAGAGCTTTCTTTCCTTGCAGCAGCATGGATCCTCCTAGGAAAAATACGGGCCGGACAGGCCGCGTGCGGTTGTAAATTGCGCCGCCTGTCCGCTGTTGCGGCTGGGGGCTGTATGAAAAAATGTTTGGCAACGTTGCCCTGGCCAACCAAAAGCGTAGCCGGAGCGCATCGGGCGGGACAAAAGGCCCGCGCTCACGAAACAGGCTGACCAAGCAGGATGCCGCACTTGACCATCATGCGACTGGGGCGTGGCGGGTGTGCCGGTAACAAGCCGTATCTGCCGCGTGACAGACATATCGTGTATGCAGACCGCGGCGATGATTCTTCGCACGGTAGCGGCAAAGCCGCAAGCCCGCGCCTTGGCTGCACGGGGTTGCAGCGTATTTATTTTGTAATAATTTCGTAGGCTTCTTTGTATTTGTCCGCAGTAATTTTTATGACGTCCTCAGGCAGGGGCGGCGGTGGAGGCTGCATGTCCCAGGGCTGCGCTTTGAGCCAGTCGCGCAGATACTGTTTGTCGAAGCTGGGTTGCCCCTGTCCGGCTTTGTACTGATCCGCAGGCCAGAAGCGCGAGGAGTCGGGCGTAAGAACTTCATCAATGAGGTGCAGTTTGCCGTCAATAAAACCAAATTCAAATTTGGTATCCGCCACGATGATGCCGCGGCTTGCGGCATAGGTGCGCCCGGCCTCATAGAGGGCCAGTGCGGTTTTCTCAACCTGGCGGGCCATGTCTTCACCCAGCAGGCGGGCCGCCTCGGCCACGCTCAGGTTTTCATCGTGCTTGCCCAGTTCCGCCTTGGTGGAAGGCGTAAAGATAGCAGGCTCAAGCTTGTCGGATTCTTGCAGGCCGGGGGGCAGTGCGTAGCCGCAAAGGGAACCGTTTGCCTGATAGTCGTTCCAGCCGGACCCCGTTATATAGCCGCGCACGATGCATTCCACGGGCAGGGGGGCTGCCTTGCGCGCAAGCACTGCGCGGCCCTCAAGCTCGTCCTTCCAGGGGGCCAGCGCGTCTGGAAAACGATTCACATCGCTTTCCAGCAGATGGTTGGGGACAATGTTCTTGAACTTTTCCATCCAGAACAGGGTAATCTGGTTCAGGATTACCCCTTTGTAGGGGATAGGTTCGTTCATGATCACGTCAAAGGCCGACATTCTGTCTGTGGTGACGATGAGCAGTGTTTTTTCGTCCACATTATAGATGTCGCGCACCTTGCCGCGTGAAAGCAGCGGGTAGGCGGTAATGTCAGTTTTGACCACAACCTTCATGGGTGCTCCTGATGTGTCGGCCCGATTATTTTTTGGCGCGCGCTTCTACGCTGCGCGCGTGCGCTTCGAGCCCTTCCATGCGGGCAAGGGCGGCAATGGACTGCATGTTTTGCTGCAAAAAGGCCGGAGACGTTGCCACAATGCTGGTTCGCTTGCAGAAAGTCTGCACGGAAAGGGCCGACGAAAAGCGGGCCGTACCCAGCGTGGGCAGCACATGGTTGGGACCGGCGAAATAGTCGCCGACGGCCTCGGGGCTGTGCTGGCCCATAAAGATGGCTCCGGCATGGCGTATGTGGGGCAGAACGGCCCAAGGGTCGCGGGTGCAGATTTCAAGGTGTTCGGGGGCAACCATGTTGGCTACGGCCACGGCCACGCTCAGGTTGGGCGTGACCACAATGGCCCCCCAGTCCTCAAGCGAGCGGGCGGCTGTGGTGGCTCTGGGCAGGGCGGCGCACTGTTTGGTCAGCTCCTGCCAGAGATTGTCGGCCAAACGCTGATCATCAGTAACGCAGATTGCCGACGCAAGCGTGTCGTGCTCGGCTTGCGACAGCATATCTGCGGCAAGCCATTCGGCATTGGCCGAAGAGTCTGCCAGGATAAGCACCTCGCTTGGACCGGCGATCATGTCGATGCCCACCGTGCCTTGCACCAGACGCTTGGCAGTGGTGACAAAAATGTTGCCCGGCCCGGCAATGACATCCACCGGAGCCATGCTTTCCGTGCCATAGGCCATGCCCGCCACGGACCAGGCCCCGCCGACGCGGTACACTTCTTCAATGTCCAGCAGATGGGCGGCAGCCAGAATATGGGGGTTGACGCTGCCGTCCTTGCGGGGCGGCGTACAGATGGCAAGACGCGGCACACCGGCAACCTGCGCCGGAATGGCGGTCATGAGCAGACTTGAGATCAGCGGGGTATTGCCGCCTTGTCCGCCCGGCACATAAAGCCCGGCAGCGTCAACGGGCAAAACGTGCTGCCCCAGAATGCTGCCGTCAGGCCGCGTGGTAAACCAGGATTTTTCCGTTTGCGCTTCATGAAAGGAGCGGATGTGGGTGGCGGCCTGACTGATGATTTCTCTGTTTTCAATGGAAACAGAGGCCGCCGCACGGGCGATTTCCTGCTCGCTGACGAGCAGGGGGGGGGCAAAATCCGGGCAGTCAAAATTACGGGTATATTCCACCAGGGCTTCATCGCCCTTTTCGCGCACGGCAGCGATAATGTCGCGCACGGCGCTCTCCACCCCGTCACCGGGGTTGTTGCGGCCTTGCAGCCATTGGGCAAGCTTGGGCCACTCCTGCTCATTATGCAGAGTCAAAGTCCGGCATGTCATAGTATTTTCCTCACCTCGATTGGGGGAATATACAGAAGGCTCCTGTGAATGTCGAGACTCGCCGCCGCTTGAGAAAGGCAGCCGGCATGGTGTTTTTCTCTCGGCACTTGGTCAGGAAAACCAGAACCACTGAAAATCGGGCCTGATCAGTCATAAATTCTGTTTGATCGCGCAGTGTTGAGGGGCGGCAGTTTTTCAATGTATGCCAGAACTGGAGCCGCCGATGGTTTTCTGTCTGAAGTTCACAATATTCCTTATGGCATCCTTGCCAGAGCCTCTTTGCCAGAACCTCTTTGTCAAAATTCCCTTGCCAAAATCTGTTTGCCGGGCATCGAAAATGTCAGCAACCAGCAATACTGCTTGAAAACGTTGCCGATTAAAAACAGCAGCGCTGTTTACCCACGCGGATAAACAGCGCTGAAAGCACGCCGGATGTTGCAATACCTCTCTTGTACGATGGGATGACTAGAGCAGTTAACGAATGAAATGAGTTAACTGCTCTGCAAGGATTTCCTTGAAAATCCTTGCCACGAAATGCGAGGAGGCAGGCTTTTGCCTGCCGGAAACGAGCATTTCAAGTGTTAAATGCTCTAAATGAAGGGCGGCGTGTGGCGTACTGTGACAGGCAGCGCCTGGGGTACGCTTTCTTGCGCTTTGGCAAGGTATGTGAGGGCAGGGCTGCACAGTTCCCGCAACTGTGCGGTCAAGGCTCCCCTTCGTTCGCGCTCCATTTCCAGTTCTGCCTGGCGTTGTGCCTGAAAGGCGCGTAGCCAGGCCGTGGCCCGCTCTATGGCCCTGCTTTGCATTTCAGGATCAATGGTGCGGGGGCGTCTGATTTTTTGCGAATCCTGAAAGTGCAGCTTTTCTTCCCGAGACAGCAGGGGACGGGGCGGTAAAACCGCGCACAGGGCATATGACAGCATCTGGTCAAAAGCTATGGGTTGGATTTGAGGCAGCGGGCTGTCAACAAGCAGAAGGCCATTGTCGGTCTTTTCAAGTACACGCCCGATATGGGTATACACGCAGGCGTCTTCCAAAGCCTGGGGCGAATTGTCGTCAGCCAGCGCTTCAAAAACGGCATGGACGAAAGCCCGGGAATAACCCTTGTTCATGGCTATGGTGCGATACCGGTGCGCCATTTCGGCGTCCGGAGCCTTGGGGAGGGTATAGCCGCAATTTTGTCCGCCGAAGCGATACCAGCGGGATATTTCATGCGCGGCCGGGCCATAGCCCGCATCGGCGGCCATGAGCAGCCAGTGAAGGTTGGTGCCGGTGTTCCAGCGAGTGGCATAGGCATGCATGGCTTTGGGATCACCAAGAAAGGCCCCCCGTGTATAGGCGCTGCGGGTCTGGCCTATGCCGTCATCATAAAGGGCCAAACGGGTGTATATCCAGCCCGGGGACGTGTAGCGCGCGGCCCACTCCAGCCAGAACGATATGGAATGCATGAAAGGCGGGATGTCAGGATGTGCGGCGGCCAGGGCCGGGCGCTCGCACTGGATGCGGATGATGAGGTCGGCCATGGCTACGGGATTGCCCTCAAGAGCTTCCTGCAGGACGGGCAGATACTGGCTTGACGACTGGCAGCCCACATAGCGCGGTCTTTTGCGCGCCTTATCGGGCGGGGGCGAGTACCAGTCGGGGTCTTCCACAACAGGCGCTGTGATCAGCAGGGTACGGGGCAGGGCCTGGTTGCAGTAAGCCGAATCTCCTTCAGTGCAGGCAAGCTCGGGCAGGGGGCGCAGCCCCAGTTGCGGCGTGAAGTAGATTTCGGCGGCAAAAAGCCGCAGAGGAACGAAAAGCAGATAAAACGCACCAAGATGCAGGATGACAGCACTGCGCCATGACATGATACGCCCTCCTGTGGCATAAGGAGAATCAAGTCGTTGCCTGCCGGGCAGAACGGCAGCCCTGAACGCACAGCCATGTCCGGGCCGGCCTTTGGCAACCGCCTGCAAAGCCGGAGCATGACACAATCGAAAAAAACGTATATTTGTTATGATCGTCTTGCCGGCGTGAGCCATGCCGGCGGCATGATTTGTAAATATGACAATGCTTATTTATAATTTTATATTCTAATCTCAATATACGTCAAGTCTCCTGAAGCCTTGACAGTCTGGAAACCCGAACTTAGTTACAAGGAATGAACGCGGCCGCCTGCGGGCGGGGCGACTCAGGAGGGATCATGCAGCGTCACAAGATGCACAAATCTTATGAAAGGGCAGCGCAACCGGAAGACGAATTTTCGGAAGACAGCCTGCACTTTTCCGCGCCGGACGGCATGGGAGAAATGCCCGGCGAGTTGGACGACACCTTGCTTGAAGGCATGGCTGACGCAATGACAGAGCAGGGCGATGTTCTTTCTGCGACGGAAGTAGAGGCCCGGTGCAAGGCCGAGGTGGAAGAAATGCGTTTGCGCATGGCTGCTGAGATGGATAACTTTCAGAAGCGCCTCAAGCGTGAGCATGAAGAGCAAATGCGTTACGCCGCCGAAAAGGTTTTGGGCGATCTTTTGCCCACCCTTGACAATCTTGATCTGGCTTTGCAATACGGCAGCACCAACGAGGCGTGCAAGGATATGCTGCAGGGCGTGGCAATGACGCGCAAGCTGCTTCTTGAAGCTGTTGCCGGACACGGGCTTGTGCCGGTGGGCGAAGAAGGCGAAGAATTTGACCCGGCCATACATGAAGCCGTGGGTTTTGACGCCCGGCCGGAGCTTGCCCCCAATTCTGTGGCCCGCCTGCTTCAGCGAGGATACAAACTTGGCGGGCGCTTGCTGCGCCCCGCAAAGGTTATGGTCAATCCCTGAACTATGCTTCGAGCGAAAGCAAAAGAGGCCGTAATTTCCGGATTTCCGGTGGTTACGGCCTCTTTTCGGTATGCTCGCCGCCAGCTTGGCGCGCCAGCACAAGAGGCAAAAAACACCAGCCACGCGGGTGGTGCTGATAAGATTGCCCCTGAAAGCATTTGGAGTTGTTAGGCCCTGAAATGCCTTCACGGCATGTTCCAAGGGGGGCTTTACATACACAGCAAGTTCGCCCTCGGGCTGTTCCGCAGAGGTGCTTTCAACCAAAGGGTATACCGGCTTAAACCGTTGGGGCAGGGCTTGCTGGCCAGGCTGGCAGCGCCATGTAGCTCCGCGCTGTTACGCGTCTTGGAGCAGATTACCTTTGAGAATGTCCGTTCCCACCGCTTTTCCGGTGCAGCGACAACAGTAATACGCTCCGGTTAAGGCATGGTGAGGCCGGGCCAAAAGCCCCACCGCTGCAAACCGAAAGGCCATGCCTTTGCCGGTTAGCCTTCCAGGTCTTTATAACGTTCGGCAATGGTCTTGAACTGTTCCTGAATAGCCATAAAGGCATCGACAACATCCGGGTCGAACTGGGTTCCCTTGCCGTCCAGTATGATTTTTGCTGCGCTTTCATGCGTCATGGCAGGTTTGTAAACGCGCTGGCTGCGCAGGGCGTCGTACACGTCCGCAAGGCTCATGAGCCGCGCGGGAAGCGGAATTTCTTCTTCTTTCAGCCCCTGCGGATAGCCCCGGCCGTCCCATCGCTCATGATGGCAGTAGGCAATGTCGCAGGCCATCTTCAGAAAAGAGTCTTCGCCCAAAAACTTGTCCGCAGCCGCAAGAACATTTCTGCCAAGCACAGTGTGCGCCTTCATGGCCTCGTATTCTTCATCCGTGAGGGGACCGGGTTTGTGCAGCACCGTGTCGGCAATGGCGACCTTGCCTACATCGTGCAGGGGAGCCGAAAGGTAGAGCCAGGAGATGACGTCCGCATCCAGCTGATGACGGTATTTGTGCTGTCCGGCCATGTGCAGCGCCAGCGCTTTCACATAGTTCTGTGTTCTTTTAATGTGTGCGCCCGTTTCGGTGTCCCGCCATTCGGCAAGGCTTGCCATGGCATGAATGGTGGCTTCCTGAGTGAGGGCCAACTGGCGTGTGCGCTCGTGTACCAGGTCATTGAGATGATCACGGTAGCGTTTGTATTTCAGCTGGTTGGCAACCCTGTTGCGCACCAGAGAAACACGAAAGGGCTTGGCGATGTAGTCCTGCGCGCCCAGGGAAAGGCCGGTGGCCTCGTCTGTTTCTTCATTCTGGGCTGTGATGAACATGATGGGAATGTCGCGTGTGGCGGACTCTTCCTTGAGCCTGCGGCAGACTTCGTATCCGTTCATGCCCGGCATGATGACGTCAAGCAGGATGAGGTCCGGCGGCTGGTTGCCCATAGCCAGGCGCAGCGCGTCCGGGCCGTTTTTGGCAAACATGATGGTATAGTCCTCGCGCAGGCTTTCGCTCAGGATGCGTAAGTTTTCCGGAGCGTCGTCCACAAGCAGTATGCGGCTGCGCTGGGCTGCCGCCTCGTTCACTGCCTGCCTCCGGTAAAGCCGGGCAGCCGCCGGGTCAGATGTTCGGCCATGCGTTGCACCATGCGGCTTTCAGCGGCGGTAAGGATGTCGTAGGTTTTTCCGCTCACGTTCTCTTCATCCACATAAATGCCGCGCGCGAGCACATCGTTATACTTGTCCCTCAGTGTCCAGCGCACATCAAGCACGGCCTTCTGGTCGAAATTGCCGTCCAGGCGCTGCACGTCCAGGTACAGCACGTAGTCGGCAGTGGATTCGTCCCCGGCGGGCAGCACGTTAACGCCGCTGGCGAGCATGGGGCGGGTGAGCACTTCGCGGGTGACGCGGCGTACGCCGTGACTCAGCGGTTCGCCCCAATTGTGGAACTGCGCCACCACAAGCTGGGTGGACTCGCCCACACGGCTGACGATGCCGTCGCGATCAAGATACTCGGGTACGGTAACAGGGGCCACCCGCAGGCTCTTGCCCGGCAGGCTTTCGGCTGAAACGGGCGTGAGGCGGCTTTCCAGAAGATAGTAATTCGTGGGCGTGCTGCGGCTGCAGGCAACCATCAGCGCGGCGAAGACCAGAAGAGTACACAGGGCGTAACGTTGCATCAGCGTTTTCCTTGTCTGCCCATAAGCAGGGCTTCGGGGTTGCGTTCAAGCATCTGCGCGAAGGTGCGGATGGTACGCAGGGTTTCAATGCTTTCCTTGATCAGGCGTCGCACATCATTGATGGTGGGCGAATCGCGCCCCACAAGGCTTTGGGCCGAGGCCGTGACCACACGCAACTGGTCCGCCGCCAGGCTCATGTTTTCCAGTGCGGACCGCAGGGTCGCCAGGGTTCCCGGCATTTGTTTTTCAACCGTGCCTGCGGCAGTGTCGAGACTTTTCAGGATGTTCTCGGCATTTTGCCGCATGGGGCTGTTTTTGAGGATATCGTCAATTTCTTCAAACGTGCGCGTAAAGGCTTTAAGCCCGCGCCCGAGACTGTCGTCCGCCAGCGAATGGGCCAGGTTTTGCAAAATGCTTTCAAGCGCGTGGGCCATAGATTCCAGCGGCAGTTGGGAAAGGGTGGTCTGCAGCGTGTCGATGGGGGAGGGAATGGTGGGGATTTCCATATCCGGCGTACCCGAGCGAAAAACAGCGGGCGTACCGGGGAAAAAGTCCAGTTCAATCCGGTATTGCCCGGTGATAAGGCTTTGCAGTTGCAGACGGGCGCGAAGGCCGCGCTGCACCATGCGGCGCACGATCTCTTCCCTCGCGGTTTCGGAAATGGGCGCAGAGCCGCGGCCGCGCACGAAGCTTTGCTCGTCTATACGGATATAGACGGGAATGGTGACATTGGAGTCTTTTGTGTTGGCTACAAGGTTGATGCGGGTGACGCTGCCCATGGGAACACCGCGGAACACCACGGGAGCGCCAGTGGAAAGGCCGCTCACGGAGCCGTCGAAGTAGAGAACATACTGCATGTCATTGCTGAACAGGCGGCCGCCTCCCAGCACGATGAAGCCCAGAGCCAGCAGGGCCAACCCGCCGAGCACAAAGGCTCCCACAGTGGTTCTGTATTTTTGCGCGTTCATATATTCGTTTCCTTGTCCGGCGCAGCGGAAGCGGTTTTTTCCGTCTGCTCCTTTTCTGCGTGACTGCGTTCGCCTCTTGTAAGAAAGAGCATTGCGCTGGGCGCCGTATCGGAAGCTTGCAGCAGTTGGTGCGGGTTGCCGCACGCCGCTACCTGGCGCGTCTGGGCATCCAGAAAGATGAGGTTGTCGGCAATGGCGTAAATGCTCGCCAGTTCATGAGAAACAATAACAAACGTCGTTCCCAGGCTTGCGCGCAGTTCCAGAATCAGGTCATCCAGCATGCGCGAGCTTACGGGATCAAGCCCGGCGGAGGGTTCATCCAGAAAAAGCACCTTGGGGTCAAGGGCCAGGGCGCGCGCCAGACCCGCGCGTTTGCGCATGCCGCCGCTGATCTCGGAGGGGTAGTAGTCTTCAAAGCCCGCAAGCCCGGAGAGGGCCAGCTTGAGCTTTGCCTGCTCGCGTATGTCCGCATCGTTCAGGTCGGTATACTGCTGCAAGGGCAAGCCCACGTTTTCCGCCAGCGTCATGGAACTCCACAAGGCCCCGCTCTGAAAAAGCACGCCCGTGTCGCGTCCCATTCGGCGGCGCTGCTCCTCGGTGCATGCCCAGAAGTCCGTTTTTCCATAAAAGACCTGACCCGCCTGCGGCGATTTCAGTCCCATGAGCACCCGCAGCAAGGTACTTTTGCCGCAGCCGGAACCGCCGGTAATAAAGAAAATGTCCCCGGCGCGCACGTCAAACGTCACGTCGCGCATGAGAACATACGAACCGTAGCCCACCTGCAGCTTGTTGACCCTGATGCGCATTTCAGTGCTGTTCTGTCCGGCATTGGGGGCGTCGGCGGCGGTATGGGCCGTTTCAGTTTGCGACGGTGTTTCCGGCACAGGCGCGCTGTCCGGCTGCCGGCTTGTTTCCGGCGCGTTGGCGCCTGCGGTATTTTTTTCGGGCGTGATGCCCGCTGTGGTGTTTTTTTCGGCCATGTCAGATGCCCAGCACATTGCAGATGACGGTTATGATCGCAGTGGCCACGATAATGCCCACAATGGCGTGTACCACGGCGGTCGTGGTTGCAAAGCCCACGGCCTGGGCGCTGCGGCCGCAGCGCATCCCCTGATAGCAGCCGGTTATGGCGATGATGACGCCAAAAACCGTGCCATACGCAAGACCGATGAAGACGTGCTTGTAGGGAACCATCTGCATGGTGGCGTTGATATATTCCATCGGATTGATGTTCAGCATGGTTGTGGCAACAATATAGCCGCCCACCACGCCCATAAGGTCGGCGTAGAGCGTGAGCAGGGGAATCATGGCCGTCAGGGCGACCACACGCGGCAAAACCAGAAAATCCACAGGGGCTATGCCAAGCGTGGCAAGAGCGTCCACCTCTTCGTTGACCTGCATGGTGCCGATAAGAGCGGCATAGGCCGCGCCTACCCGGCCCGCCATGACCACGCCCACCATAACGGCGCCCATGACACGCAGCATGCCTATGCCCACCAGACCGGCCACGTAGATCTGCGCGCCAAACTGGGTAAGCTGCACCGCGCCCACAAAGGCCAGGATAAGGCCAAAAAGCATGCTGGTTATGGAAATGATGGGCAGCGCCTGCACGCCGCATTCCTGCATGGCCGCCAGCAGGTCCTGCGGGCGCATCTGGGTGCGGCCCACAAAAAGGCGGCCTACGGCCAGGGTCACATCACCCACGAAGTTCAAAAAGTCGGTTATGCGCGGCGGCAGATCAATGGTGGCCTGACCCACACGCTGCACAAAATTGAGGTTTTCTTTTTTGCGGTCGGAACCGGCTTTGGCGGGAACGGCAAAGGCGAGCTTGAGCAGACGTTCCAGCCCGTCGGGCAGGCTGGTGTGCAGGTCTGCCTTGCGTTCGTTGGCTGCCTGCGCCACTTGCACGAGAAAAACAAGCAGGCTGCTGTCCCAAGCGCCGAGATTGTCGCCTTCAAGGCGAACTTCACGGATGCTCTGGTCAGCCAGGATTTCCAGGGCGGCTCTGGCTTCAGGGGGCCAGGCCGTATCGATATTCCATTTGCCGCCAACGCTGACGCGCAGAAGCGGTCCCTGAACGGAAGCTGTCACTTGCGGACTTGTTTCCATCACTATAGTATACGCGCAGCTCTATTTATCCGCAAGAGCCGTTCCCGGCAAACTGGCGGACTTGCCACACTCAAAAGAATACGGTTAGCCATGTCTTTAAAAAAGCGTCTTGATCTTGCCACTGAACCAGTCTTTCTGATGGACGGTTCGGCCTTCATTTATCGGGGTTTTTTCGCCAACAGAAACATGCAGCGCTCGGACGGTTTTCCCACCAATGCCCTGGTTGTGGTCACCCGTGTGCTGTTGCGCATCCTGCGCGAAGAAAGGCCGCGGTACTTTCTTTTTGTCAAAGACGGCAAGGGCAAGAATTTCAGGCATGATATTTTTCCGCTCTACAAGGCCAATCGCGATGCCACGCCAGAAGACCTGTTGCGCCAGATGCCGCCCATTGAGCGCATGGTGACGGCTTTGGGCATGAACCTTGAAATTTCTGACCACTGCGAGGCCGACGACTGTATAGCCTCTCTGGCTGCCCGTTTTTCTCAGGAGCGCCCCGTGGTCATTGTTGGCGGCGACAAAGACCTCAGGCAGTGCCTTGCTCCCAATGTCTATATGTGGGATCCCGCATCCAAGGATGAAAAACTGCTTACGGCTTCCCGGTTTACGGAAGAAAGCGGGCTGACTCCCGCCCAGTGGCCCGATGTGCAGGCGCTTGTGGGCGACACCAGCGACAATATCCCCGGCGTGCCTGGCATCGGCCCCAAAACGGCCGCAAAGATTTTTGAAATCTGCCCCAGCCTTGAAGACATCCGCGACCATTTTGTCCTGCTGCCTCCAAAACTTCAGGACAAGCTGCGCGACCACCTGGATGAAATGTTTACCTGGCGCAAGCTGACCACCCTGTCGCTGGACGTCTGCACGTCGCTTGAACTGGATGACCTGCTGGTGCGGCCCATCGATGCCGCCCGGTGCGCGGCTCTGGCAGAAGAGTTCGAGCTTCATGCCCTGCGGCGTGAGATGGCCTCTCTGGAGCGCATGCAGCTTTCCGCCCCGGCGGATTCTCAACGCGATGGCAGAGCCGGGCGCACCCGGAACGAAGCAGGGGACTTGTCTCC
>NZ_JBAIYR010000023.1:0-17213 GCF_036763145.1 Desulfovibrio sp. 1188_IL3213
GCGGCGAAGTGGTTCGGGTGAAGGAAGAAAAGGACGGCTTGCGTCTGTGGTGCCTGCTTTTCGGCACGCGCCCGCCCTATGAAGGCACTGTCTGCGCCGTAATAACCACCGATGGGCGTGTGCTGGCGCAGGCCCGCGCGGGTACGGCAGCCAAGGGAGCCCTGCAGCTCTTTATATCCCGGCGCGACCATGCGCAGGATGCGTCCGACAGCAATCATGACAAAACATCTTTCGCCGTGCGGCCCGGCTGCCTTGTCTGCCTGCGTCCTCCGTGTACGCAGTCTCCTCCGGCCCCCACAAGCTGAGCCAACCGGCGTTGCGCGGCATGCACATACGCGCCATATGTGCATGCCGCATTTTTTATGGCGCTTGGGCGGAAGAGGGGGGATTGTACTGCCAGCGCCAGAAGGCTGCCGGAGTTCTATAATGTTGAAACTGCGCTGATGCCTGTGTGAACTGATGTTCTCTGTGCGGGGGCAAGTGCAGTTTTTTCAAATTGTGAAGTGTTATACTGAGCATTTGAAAATGTCAGAGCATTTTAACTTTGAAAAAGCTTAAATGCTTTGGAGGCCGTCCAGAATTGACAGGCTGAAAAATGCGTATAGATTGTCGCAGAGACCACGAGCCTGTGAATGAAGCCCCTGCGCTGTTTTGTGAAATTTTCAAAAAGCGATGAACACCTCATGTCATTTCCCAATGTAACCATTGATGCATCAATAAAAGCTGTATGGCCTGAAGCAGCGCTGGGTTGCCTGTATTACGCTGTCAGCGTGGCATCTGAAAATTCCGCTCTGCTTGAATACTATGCGAATAATGTGGAAGCACAGTTAACACGGCAGCTTGCCACGACGGAGCTTGCGGATATGCCCAATATTCGCGAGGGAAGGTCTGCCTACAAGGCTTTTGGCGCAAACCCCGGCAGATACCGCATTTCGTCAGAAGCGTTGTATCGCAGGCTGCGACAGGGCAAGGCGCTTTATACGGTCAATGCGCTGGTAGATACCAATAACGTGATTTCTCTGGAAACAGGTTTCTCACTCGGCTCGTATGATATGGCCCGTATTGAAAATGACATTGTCTTTAGGCCGGGCATTGCAGGAGAGTCTTACGAAGGTATAGGCAAGTCAATAATACCGTTGGAAAATATTCCTCTTCTGGCTGACCGCTCCGGGCCATTTGGCTGCCCCACCAGTGATTCCACACGGGCCATGATCACTCTGGAAAGCCAGCAGGTTCTGACCGTTTTGTATTCATTTTCCGGCAATGCCGCTCTGGACGCAGCTTTGTCAATGGCTGAGCGTCACCTCACCCGTTTTTGTTTAGTTACAGACATGCAGGTTTTCAAAGCTGGTTAACCTTGCGCAGAAAAGTACCCGGCTTATTGCCGACAACAAGAGGCGCGGGATAATCCCGCGCCTCTTGTGTTGTTGTATTTCCGCAAATGCCCTAGCTGTTCAGATCAACCAGAATGGGGTTTTCTTCAAGCTCTTCAAGGAATTTGTCAGGGCGTTCCTTCTGGTCGGGGACCATGATCTCGCCGTTGACATATTCGCGGTAGCCCGTACCGGCAGGAATGAGGCGACCCACGATGACGTTTTCCTTGAGGCCGCGCAGGTAGTCCATCTTGCCCTTAAGGGAAGCCTCAGTGAGCACCTTGGTGGTTTCCTGGAAGGAAGCCGCCGAGATGAAGGAGGACGTGGTAAGCGAAGCCTGGGTGATGCCGAGCACCAGCGGTTCCGCCGTGGCGGGTTCGCGACCCTCGGCAACAGCTTTCTGGTTTTCCTGCTTGAATTCGCCCTTGTCCACCTGTTCGCCCACCAGGAAGCTGGTGCCGCCGGAATCCAGAATGGTCACCTTTTTGAGCATCTGGCGCACGATGACTTCAATGTGCTTGTCGTCAATGCCCACGCCCTGGAAGCGGTAGACTTCCTGAATTTCGTCCACCAGATAGCGGGCCAGGTATTTTTCGCCCTTGGTGCGCAGGATGTCGTGCAGCTCGGGGTAGCCTTCGGTCAGCGGGTCTCCGGCTTCCACAAAGTCGCCGTCTGCGGCGGTAATGTGTTTGCCCTTGGGAACCAGATATTCCTTGGCTTCGCCAATTTCCGGCGTGACCACCAGCTTGCGTTTGCCCTTGGATTCGCCCGCATAGGTGACCGTGCCCGATATTTCGGAAACCACGGCCATGTCTTTGGGCTTGCGCACTTCAAAAAGCTCGGCCACGCGGGGCAGACCGCCCACGATGTCCTTGGTTTTTGCCGTTTCGCGGGGCTTACGGGCGATGATATCACCGGCCTGGATGTGCTCGCCGTCCTTGACCATGATGATGGAGCCGACGGGCAGGCTGTAGATGGCCGCCGCACCGCCATGACTGCGCTTTTTGACGTTGCCGTTGTCATCGCAGATGGAGATGGCCGGGCGGAAGTTGGTGGTGCGGTATTCCATGATTGTCAGGCTGGCCTGACGGGTGATGTCGTCCACCTTTTCCTGCACGGTCTTGCCGTCAATGATGTCGGTAAAGCGCAGGGTACCTTCTTCTTCGCACACAAAGGGTTCGTTGAAGGGGTCCCATTCGGCCATGACCGTACCCTTGACCACCTCCTGTCCATCATGCACCAGCAGGCGTGCGCCGTTGGGCAGAATGTACTTTTCGCGTTCGCGGCCCTGGGCGTCCACGATGGTCAGCTGACCGCTCTTGCCCAGCACCAGGTGTATGCCGTCCTTGTTGGTAACGGCCTTGACCCGGCTCAGGATGACGCGACCCGCGTTGAGGGCTTCAAACTTGTTCTTTTCAATGGTGCTGGATGCCGTACCACCGATGTGGAAGGTACGCATGGTCAGCTGTGTGCCGGGTTCGCCGATGGACTGGGCCGCGATGATGCCCACGGTCTCGCCCGTATTGACCAGATGGCCGCGGCCAAGGTCACGTCCATAGCACAGGGCGCAGATGCCGCGTTCGGCCTGGCAGGTGAGGGGCGAGCGCACGGTAACGGAAGAGATGCCCTTGTCGCTGATGAGTTCAGCCTCTTTCTCCGAAATAATGGTGTTTTCGGGCAAGAGGATTTTTTCAGGAGCATCGGGATCATACACGGGATAGAGCAGAACGCGGCCAATGATGCGTTCAGACAGGGGCGTTTTGACATCGCCGCCATCCTTGAGGTGGGTCAGCTCAATGCCGTCCACCGTGCCGCAGTCAAGCTCGGACACAATGACGTCCTGCACCACGTCCACCAGACGACGGGTAAGGTAACCGGAGTTGGCCGTCTTGAGGGCCGTGTCCGCCAGACCTTTACGTGCGCCGTGTGTGGAGGTGAAGTACTGCAGCACCGACAGCCCCTCGCGGAAGGAGGAGGTGATGGGCGTTTCAATAATTTCACCCGAAGGCTTGGCCATAAGACCGCGCATGCCCGCAAGCTGGCGCATCTGGTCCTGGTTGCCTCGCGCACCGGAGTTGGACATCATGAAGATGGGGTTGAAGCTCTGGTTTTTCTCCTGCTTGCCGGTCTTGGGATCAGTGAGCACATCGTAGGATATTTCCTTGATCATTTCCGTGGAAACATCCTGAGTGGCCTTTGTCCACACGTCCACCACCTTGTTGTACTTTTCGGTACGGGTGATGATACCGTCGCGGTACTGGTGTTCGATGTCGTCCACTTCAGCCTGGGACGTGGCAAGAATGTCCTTCTTGCGGTCGGGAATGGTCAGGTCCTTGACGCCGATGGTCACACCGGCGCGGGTGGCGAACTCGTAGCCCATGTCCTTGAGCTTGTCGCAAAGAATGACCGTGGCCTTGATGCCGCACTGGCCGTAGGCCGCGCCCACAAGGCGGGCGATATTCTTCTTGGTCAGCACGCAGTTGACGTAGTCAAAGGGCAGCTTTTCCGGAAGAATGTCGCTTACAAGCACTCGCCCGGGCGTGGTGTCATACGTGTGGCCGTCGGGCATGCGCACCTTGACCCGCGCGTGCAGCGAAACCATGCCGCCGTCATAGGCGCTTTCCACTTCCCACGGGGCGCAGAAGCTCATGCCTTCGCCCTTTTCAAAGCTGCGTTCCACCGTCATATAGTAGAGGCCAAGCACGATATCCTGCGAAGGCACGATGACCGGGCCGCCGTTGGCGGGCGAAAGAATGTTGTTGGTGCTCATCATGAGCACGCGGCATTCGATCTGCGCCTCCACAGACAGGGGAATATGCACGGCCATCTGGTCACCGTCAAAGTCCGCGTTGTATGCGGAGCAGACCAGCGGGTGCAGGCGGATGGCCTTGCCTTCCACCAGAAGGGGCTCAAAGGCCTGGATGCCGAGGCGGTGCAGGGTAGGCGCGCGGTTGAGAAGAATGGGGTACTCGCGCACCACTTCAGACAGGATGTCCCAGACAACCAGTTCTTCGCGCTCCACCATTTTCTTGGCGCTTTTGATGGTGGAGGCATGACCGCGTTTTTCCAGCTCCGAGTAGATGAAGGGCTTGAACAGCTCAAGCGCCATCTTCTTGGGCAGGCCGCACTGGTGCAGCTTGAGGTAAGGACCCACGGTAATGACCGAACGTCCGGAATAGTCCACGCGCTTGCCCAGCAGGTTTTGGCGGAATCGGCCCTGCTTGCCCTTGATCATGTCAGAAAGAGACTTGAGAGGGCGGCCGTTAGTTCCCGCAATGGCGCGGCCGCGACGGCCGTTGTCAAAGAGGGCGTCCACAGCTTCCTGCAGCATGCGCTTTTCGTTGCGGATGATGATCTCCGGCGCGCCAAGTTCCATCAGCCGCTTCAAACGGTTGTTGCGGTTGATGACGCGGCGGTACAGGTCGTTGAGGTCGGAGGTGGCGAAACGCCCGCCGTCCAGGGGCACGAGCGGACGCAACTCCGGCGGGATGACGGGAATCACTTCCATGATCATCCATTCGGGCTTGTTGTCCGACTCAAGAAAAGCCTCAACGATCTTGAGACGCTTGGTGAGTTTTTTCTTTTTGGTCTGGCTTTTGGTGGCTTCGCCTTCTTCGCGCAGTTCGGTACGCAGCTTTTCAAGCTCCAGCTCTTCCAGCAGGCTGCGCACGGCTTCAGCGCCCATGCCAACGGTCAGCACTTCGTCGCTGCCGTAGTGGTCCAGAATCTGCAAATACTGGTCTTCGGAAATGACCTGACGCTTCTGCAGATTGGTCTGGCCCGGATCAAGCACGATGTAAGAGTCGAAGTACAGCACCTTTTCCAGATCGGCCATGGTCATGTCCAGCAGGGTGCCGATCTTGGAAGGCAGGGTCTTCAGAAACCAGATGTGGGCAACGGGCGCGGCCAGTTCAATGTGGCCCATACGCTCGCGACGCACCTTGGAAGCAATGACCTCAACACCGCATTTTTCGCAGACAATGCCGCGGTGCTTCATGCGCTTGTATTTGCCGCAGTTGCACTCATAGTCCTTCACAGGGCCGAAGATCTTGGCGCAGAAAAGGCCGTCGCGCTCGGGCTTGAAGGTACGGTAGTTGATGGTTTCCGGCTTTTTAACCTCGCCGTAAGACCATTCACGAATGGCTTCAGGAGAGGCGATGGAAATCTGGATGGCTTTCAGATTGCGGATGTTGGTCACGTTGGCCGACGTGCCGCGAGCGGTGAAAAGATCGTCCAGGCTCATATATAATACCTTGCTTTGGTAAAAGCTCGTTGGAATCGTTAGCTATGCTGTCGTCAGCCGTGAGCGGGCATGCCGCTGACGGCTGACGCAACGCTTGTCCGTGCCCGCCGAATGGGGCGGTTTAAGCCTCGTCCTCGCGTTCTCTCATGTAGCCCGTACGCTTGGGCTTTTTCTTGCCTTCTTCCTGGTGCAGGGTCACGTTGAGCCCAAGGCTCATGAGTTCCTTGACCAGAACGTTGAAGGACTCGGGCAGACCCGCTTCAAGGAAGTTGTCGCCCTTGACTATTTTTTCGTACATTTTCACGCGCCCGGTCACGTCGTCGGACTTGACCGTGAGGAATTCCTGCAGCAGGTAGGCGGCGCCGTAGGCTTCCAGCGCCCACACTTCCATTTCACCCAGGCGCTGGCCGCCGAACTGGGCCTTGCCGCCCAGGGGCTGCTGCGTCACCAGGGAGTAGGGACCAGTGGAGCGTGCGTGGATTTTTTCGTCCACCAGATGGTGCAGTTTGAGCATGTACATGACGCCCGTGGTCACGCGGTTTTTGAAGGCTTCGCCCGTGCGGCCGTCGTAAAGGGTTGTCTTGCCGTCGTTGGCAAGGCCGGCCCTTTCCATCCAGCTCCATATTTCTTCTTCGGTGGCGCCGTCAAAAACAGGTGTTTTGGTCACGATGCCGTTGCGCAGCTTGCTCACGGAAGCCTTGAACTCGTCTTCATCCATCTCGTCCACCAGGGCGTTGATGTCGTCAGAGCTGAAAATGCTCTTTACTTCATCACGCAGCACCTGCATGGCCGCGCCGGAATCCAGCAGTTCTGCCAACTGGCGGCCCAGTTCCTTGGCTCCCCACCCGAGGTGGGTTTCCATGATCTGGCCGATGTTCATACGCGAAGGCACGCCCAGGGGGTTGAGCACAATGTCCACGGGGCGGCCGTCGGCGAAGAAGGGCATGTCTTCTTCCGGCAGAATGCAGGAAACAACGCCCTTGTTACCGTGGCGGCCAGCCATTTTGTCGCCCACAGAAAGCTTACGCTTGATGGCGATGTGCACCTTGACCATCTTGATGACGCCGGGGGGCAGATCATCGCCTTCGGTGACCTTTTCACGCTTGGAATCGTAGATAGCGTGCAGGTAGTCGACCTGCTGGTCGTAAGGCTTGAGGATGTCGGCCACGACATCGTTGACTTCCTTGCTCTTGAAAAGACCGGAAAGCTTTTTCACCGGCAGGCCGGCCAGTATTTCTTCAGTCAGGGCCGCGCCGGCTTCCACCAGCACTTCACCCTTCTTTTTACCAGGCAGGGAAGAAGCCACCTGTTTGCCCACCACGTGCGGGGCCAGCAGGGCGCGGGTGCGATCCGTAAGGGCGCGCAGGTGGTCGGCCTCTTTCTGGTCGAGCACCGCAGTGTCATGCCCCTCAATGGCCAGGGTGCGGTCGTCTTTTTCGCCGGAGCGGCGGTTAAAGACCTTGACGTCAATAATTGTGCCTTCCACTCCCGGGGGAACCTTGAGGGACGTGTTTTTCACATCCCTGGCCTTTTCACCGAAGATGGCCCGCAGGAGCTTTTCTTCGGGAGTAAGCTGGGTTTCGCCCTTGGGCGTGATTTTGCCCACCAGGATGTCGTCGGGCTTGACTGCCGCGCCGATACGGATAATACCGCTTTCATCAAGGTTACGCAGCATGTCTTCGCTGACGTTGGGAATATCGCGGGTGATTTCTTCGGGTCCCAGCTTGGTATCGCGGGCCACAACCTCGAATTCCTCGATGTGGATGGACGTGAAAACGTCTTCCTTCACCGTGCGTTCGGAGATGAGGATGGAGTCTTCATAGTTGTAGCCGCACCAGGGCATGAAGGCCACCACCAGGTTCTTGCCAAGAGCCAGTTCGCCGTCGTCAATGCCCGGGCCGTCAGCCAGGATCTGGCCTTTTTTGATTATCTGGCCGGGATAGCAGCTGGGCTTCTGACCAAAGCAGGAGTTCTGGTTGGACTTGTGGTACTTGAGCAGGTCATAGGCGCGCACGCCGCCCTGTTTTTTGTACACATCGCCCTCGTAGGCCACCACGATGCGATCCGCATCCACGTATTCGATCTTGCCGTCGGCGGGAGCAACGATGCACGCGCCGGAGTCGCGGGCCACGTCCACTTCCATGCCGGTTCCCACAAGGGGCTTTTCGGAACGAAGCAGGGGGACGGCCTGACGCTGCATGTTGGAACCCATGAGCGCGCGGTTGGCGTCGTCGTGCTCCAGAAAGGGAATGAGCGCCGCCGAAATGGAAACCATCTGGCTGGGCGAAATGTCCATAAGGGTCACTTCGTCGCGATGGCGCATTTCCACTTCACCCTTGACACGCACGGTGACGAATTCGTCCACCAGGTTGCCCTGTTCGTCCAGCAGCGCGTTGGCCTGTGCCACCACCTGATCCCCTTCGCGGGAGGCGTCAAGGTGAACCACGTCGTCAGTGACCCGGCCTTCGCGCACCACATGGTAGGGCGTTTCAATAAAGCCGTAGTCATTGACCTTGGCAAAGGTGGTCAAAGAAACGATAAGGCCGATGTTGGGACCTTCGGGCGTTTCAATGGGGCAGATGCGGCCGTAGTGCGAGGTGTGCACGTCGCGTACTTCAAAGCCCGCGCGTTCACGGGTCAGACCGCCGGGACCCAGGGCCGAGAGGCGGCGCTTGTGCGTCACTTCGGAAAGGGAGTTGGTCTGGTCCATAAACTGCGACAGCTGCGAAGTGCCGAAGAATTCCTTCAGCACGGCGGCCACAGGCTTGGGATTGATAAGGTCGTGGGGCATGAGCGTGGAGATTTCCTGCAGGCTCATGCGCTCCTTGATGGCGCGTTCCATACGAACCAGGCCGATGCGGTACTGGTTTTCCACCAGTTCGCCCACAAGGCGCACGCGACGGTTGCCCAGATGGTCAATATCGTCGGCGGGGCCGTGGCTGTCCTTGAGATTGACCAGTACCTTGATGGCCGTGAGAATATCGTTGTCCGTCAGGGTGCGCAGATCGGAAGGCTCGTCCAGGCTGAGGCGCTGGTTGAGCTTGTACCGGCCCACGGGCGACAGGTCGTAATAGTCGGGATTGCGGAACAGGTTGTCGAAGAAGCTGGCCGCAATTTCCGCTGTGGGCGGCGACGAAGGACGCAGACGACGGTAGATCTCCTCCTGCGCCTTCAGCTGATCCGGAATGCGGTCCAGCATGAGGGTGTCGCGGATGGAGGAAGACGTGTCATTACCCTTGGTGTGCAGCACGTTGACGCGGTCAATGCCCGCATCGCGCATGCGATCAAGCAGCCCGGGGGTAATCTCGTCCGCAGCTTCGGCCAGCAGTTCGCCGGTCTTGGGATCTGCCACGTCGGCGGCCAGAAACATACCGTCCAGCGTGTCGGGGCGCATTTCAATGGCTTCAATACCCGCTTCGCAGATAAGACGCCAGCTACGCTTGGTTATGGGCTTGCCCGCCTTGACGATGACATTGCCTTCGCTGTCGACGATGTCGGCATAGGCGTTGTCCTTGCGGTACAGTTCCTTGCGCACTTCCCAGAAGATGGTGTTGCGTTCTTCCAGACGGTAGGTTTCCTGTGTATAGAAGTAGTCAAGGATCTGTTCCTTGCTCATGCCCATCGCCTTGAACAGGATGGTGGCGGGCATTTTGCGGCGGCGGTCAATGCGGACGTAGAGAATGTCCTTGTGGTCAAAGTCAAAGTCCAGCCAGGAGCCACGCATGGGAATGACGCGGCACGAGTACAGCACTTTACGGCTGGTATGCGTCTTGCCGCCATCATGCTCGAAAATGATGCCGGGCGAACGCTGGAGCTGGTTGACGATGACACGTTCTGTGCCGTTTATGATAAAGGTGCCTTTTTCGGTCATGAGGGGCAGGGTTCCAAAATAGATGTCCTGCTCCTTGATGTCACGAATAGTCCGGTTGCCCGAGGCTTCATCTGCATCATACACCACAAGGCGCACTTTAATGCGCATGGGGGCTTCGTACGTCAGGCCTTTGGAAATGCATTCGGCCTGGTCGTATTTGGGCTCGCCTATTTCATAGCTGACAAATTCCAGACTGGCGGTTTTGTTAAAGTCTTCAATAGGAAAGACCGTATGAAAAACGCCCTCAAGTCCTTCGTCAGGGCGGCGTTCGGCTTCTGGAACGCCTTCCTGAAGAAACTTTTCATATGAGTCTATCTGCAGATTCAGCAGATGGGGGATGGGGAGGGAGATCTTGATCTTGCCGAACTGTTTGGTGAGCTGGCCCATGGGTACCTCAAGATAGGTAGCGGTTGCGCCCCGGCGGAGCGACAAAGAAGTATCTGCCGAAGCCGGCGGGCAAAAAACTTGCTGTCACTGCACCCTGAAAGCGTAAGACACGGCGGGAGGCAATTGCTTACTGTGCGGGGTAAGGCGAAAAAAACCCATCCCTGTCTGGGTAAACAGGGCTTGGGCTCGGGTATCTACCTTAAAAATATGTACTTATCCAGTAAGTTATATTAAACAGAAAATGGCCTCCTGTGCCGTTCATGAAAGAGGATACATAATAAGAAATTTACATTTTGGCAAGCTTTTTCTGAAGAAAATTTTCCGCTTGCCAAATATAAACAAAAAATACGCAGTTGGCAAAAAGAAAATACGCCTGCAAAAACAAAAAATCAGCAACAAATTGTGACCAATAAAAAAAGCGGGGCCAGAAGGCCCCGCTAAAAAGCGCGTAAAAAACGTGCTTACTTCACTTCGACAACAGCGCCGGCTTCGGTCAGCTGCTTCTTGGCGTCTTCGGCTTCTTCCTTGGACACGGCTTCCTTCAGGGTGGAGGGGCAGCCGTCAACCTTTTCCTTGGCTTCTTTGAGGCCCAGGCTGGTCAGAGCGCGCACAACCTTGATGACGCCGATCTTGTTGGCGCCGGCTTCCTTCAGGATGACGTCGAACTCGGTCTTTTCTTCAGCGGCTTCAGCAGCGCCACCGGCGGCCGGGGCGGCCACCATCATGGCGGCGGCGGGGGCAGCGGCGGACACGCCGAACTTTTCTTCCAGTTCCTTGATGAACTCGGAAAGTTCAAGAACGGTCATATTGGAGATAAATTCAACAACTTCTTCTTTGGTAACGGCCATGATAGTCTCCTGATCTTTGGCTTAAAGTCGGATGATTGCGGTGATGCACAACTAGGCGGCGTTGGACTTCTGCTCTTCGATACCCTTGAGGGCATAGAGCAGGCCACGCAGCACGTTGGCAAACAGCGACACAAAATTGGTGGGCACGGCGTTCATTGTGCCGAGCAGATGGCCGAGAAGCTGTTCCCTGCCGGGCAGCTTGGCCAGCGCGTCAATCTGGGCGGCTTCAAGAGCCTTGCCGTCCAGGCTGGCGCAGCGCAATTCGAAAAGCTTGCTCTGCTTAGCAAAATCACTCAACGCCTTGGCCACCGCCACAGGGTCATCGAACCCAAAGGCCACGCCGATGTTTTCACGGAATTTGTCCTTGATAACGTCGTGCGTGCCGTCGGTCAGAGCTATACGAGCCAGCGTGTTTTTAACGACGAGATACTCGCCGCCAGCCGTGCGAAGGCTGCCACGCAGGTTCGTCAGCTCTTCCACCGTCATACCCTTGAAGTCCGTCAGCACAGCAAAAGAAGCCCTGTCGGCCTTGGCCTTGATGGCTTCGATAACTGCGGCTTTTTCAGACCTTTTCACGTGATACCTCTCACGTTCGGGGTTGCCAGGTGGAATGCCGAGCCAAAGTAGAAGCGTCTGGGCAGGGCGATTAAGGGCTAAAAAACCCGCCTGCCGTCTTCGACTCGTATTCCTGTTCCTTAGACATTTTGATGGCGGCCTGTAGCCAGGCCGCCATCAAACTTGAAGGCTAGCCTTCAAGAAATTTTTTTACCTGGGTCATGTCCACCTTGAAACCGGGACCCATAGTGGTGGAAACCGCCATGGAAATCAGGTAGGCGCCTTTGGCCGAAGAGGGCTTGAGGCGGTTCACGGTATCAAGCAGAGCCTTGAGGTTGCCGAGGATTTTTTCGGGACCAAAAGAAACCTTGCCAAGGGGAGCATGGAGCACGCCGGCCTTGTCGACCTTGAAGTCAACGCGCCCGGCCTTGAGTTCGGTCACGGCCTTGGCTACGTCAAAGGTAACGGAGCCGGTCTTGGCGTTGGGCATAAGGCCGCGGGGGCCAAGCAGACGACCGATCTGGCCCACAAGAGCCATAACGTCGGGAGTGGCAACAGCAGCGTCGAAGTTGAGGTTGCCGGCTTTGACTTCGGCCACCAGATCTTCCGCACCCACGACATCCGCACCGGCTTCGCGGGCTTCAGCCTGCTTTTCGCCCTTACAGAAAACGGCCACGCGCACGGTCTTGCCAAGCCCGTTGGGCAGGGTAACGGCGCCGCGTACCATCTGGTCGGAATATTTGGGGTCAACACCGAGACGAATAGCCACGTCAACGGTTTCGTCAAATTTGGCAAAGGCCGCGCCCAGCGACTTGCCTACAGCGTCTTCTACGCTGAAGCGCTCCTGAAGGTCTGTGCCTTCGAGAGCATTGCGAAATTTTTTGCCATGTTTGGGCATGAGATAATCCTTGTCGTTTTGCATCTCCTGCCGGTCTTCTGCTTGAGAGAAGGCGGCAGTACAATTGATTTCAACGATGGCGTTGCAGTCGGTTCGCTTGAGCCGACGGGCTGCGCCCAAAGGCCGTTAAAGCTGCAAGGTGCGGTGGGCGAACCCTCCGCGTTGCGGCGCGGCCTTATTTTACGTCAATGCCCATGCTGCGAGCCGTACCCGCAATGGACTTAATGGCAGATTCCAGGCTGGCGGCGTTGAGATCGGGCAGCTTGAGCTTTGCGATTTCTTCCACCTGGGCCAGGGTCAGGCTGCCAACCTTGTTACGGTTGGGTTCGCCGGAGCCTTTTTCGATCTTGGCGGCCTTCATGATCAGCACCGAGGCCGGGGGCGTCTTGGTGATGAAGGTGAAGGAACGGTCGGCGTAGACCGTGATGACCACAGGAATGATCATGCCTTTCTGGTCCTGGGTACGGGCATTGAACTCTTTGCAGAAGCCCATGATATTCAGGCCATGCTGACCCAGGGCGGGACCTACCGGCGGGGAGGGGTTGGCCGCGCCCGCAGGAATCTGCAATTTGATTTTGGCAACTTCTTTTTTGGCCATTTGCTTTGTCCTTCATCAATGCTCGCGCAGATCGGCCGTGGCCGCCGCGCGGGGGCAAGTCATTAAGCAAGGTTAGGTGGCACTTTATGCGGCGTGCTGTTCAAGGGTGCTGCAACCCGCCGTGCGGACCGGGAAAGTGTCCCTTCCGCAAAAACCCTTCTGAAACGAAGGGGCTAGCCTTTGGAAACCTGCGCAAAGTCCAGTTCCACCGGCGTTTGACGCCCGAAAATGGAAACGGAGACGCGCAGCTTCCCCTTGTCGTAGTTAACGTCTTCCACCACGCCGTTAAAGCCTCCAAAAGGCCCTTCAATGACGCGCACCTCGTCACCCCTGTCAAAGTTGAACTTGGGTCTCGGGGTTTCCTGGCGTGTTTCCATCAGTGACAGAATGCGTTCAGCCTCTCCATCACGCATGGGGGTGGGACGGTTTTTGCCGCCCACAAAACCTGTAACCTTGGGTATGGACTGCACCAGATGCCAGGACAGGTCGGTCATGACCATGCGCACCATCACATAACCGGGGTAGAACTTGCGCGTGGATGTGCGCTGTTGTCCGCCCTTGGTCGGTTCAATGACCTTTTCGGTAGGAACCACTACTTCTTCAATCAGACCTTGTTCCTGCCCGGTGCGGCGCAACTCGTTAATGGTTTTCTGCACACGCTGCTCGAAACCTGAGTACGTGTGCACAATGTACCAGCGAGCTTTTTTCGACAGCTCGGAAGTTTCGTCGATAACAGGATCTTTCATATGGGCCTTCAGGACAGTATGGTCTTGATCAGGGATGACAGACCAAGGTCAACCAGCCCCAAGATGACGGCCATCACGGCTACAAAGCCCAACACGGCCAAGGTGGCTTTACGTGTTTCTTTTACCGTGGGCCACGTCACTTTGCGCAACTCGGCCTTGGCGTCTTCTACATAGCGCGCAAAGCGCACAAAGACGTTGGGGGCTTTATCGGCCTTGAGGTCGGCAGCTTGAGCTTGTTTTTTTGCCATGGTGTTGTCCGGAGATAAAAAATGGCAGGGCAGGAGGGATTCGAACCCCCAACATGCGGTTTTGGAGACCGCCGCTCTAGCCGTTAGAGCTACTGCCCTGCGTGCCGTCCGGGGGGCTTAACGCCCCCCGGCGGAATTATGTTACCTGGTTTCGCGATGCACCGTGTGCTTCTTGTCCCAGGGGCAATACTTTTTCATTTCCAGCCGACCGGTAGTATTTTTCTTGTTCTTCCGGGTGCTGTAGTTGCGGCGTTTGCACTCAGTGCAAGCCAGAAGGATGTTGACTCTCATAAAACTACTCGTTGATTTCGGTCACCACGCCCGAGCCAACGGTGCGTCCGCCTTCGCGGATGGCGAAGCGCAGGCCGGCTTCCATGGCGATGGGAGCGATGAGTTCAACAATAAACTGCGAGTTGTCGCCAGGCATAACCATTTCCACACCTTCGGGCAGGCTGATGACGCCGGTGATGTCCGTGGTACGGAAGTAGAACTGGGGACGATACCCGGTGAAGAACGGGGTATGACGACCGCCTTCTTCCTTGGAGAGCACGTACACTTCAGCCTTGAACTTCTTGTGGGGCGTGATGCTCTTGGGAGCGGCAAGAACCTGGCCGCGTTCCACGTCGTCACGCTTGGTGCCGCGCAGCAGGGCGCCGATGTTGTCGCCGGCTTCACCCTGGTCGAGCAGCTTGCGGAACATTTCAACGCCGGTGCAGGTGGTCTTGACGGTGGGCTTGATGCCCACGATTTCCACTTCTTCGCCGACCTTGATGACGCCGCGTTCCACACGACCGGTCACAACGGTGCCGCGGCCGGAGATGGAGAACACGTCTTCAATGGGCATCAGGAAGGGCTTGTCAATGTCACGCACAGGCTCAGGAATGAAGGAGTCGCAAGCGTCCAGAAGTTCAAGAATGCACTTGGCTTCAGGGGCGTTGGCGTCTTCGGATTCCAGGGCCTTCAGGGCGGAACCGCGGATCACGGGTACATCGTCGCCGGGGAAGTCGTAGGAAGAAAGCAGTTCGCGCACTTCCAGTTCCACCAGTTCAAGCAGCTCTTCGTCGTCCACGAGGTCGCACTTGTTCAGGAACACCACCAGTTGGGGCACGCCGACCTGACGGGCAAGCAGGATGTGCTCGCGGGTCTGGGGCATGGGACCGTCGGTAGCCGCCACCACCAGGATGCCGCCGTCCATCTGGGCAGCGCCGGTGATCATGTTCTTGATGTAGTCGGCGTGACCGGGGCAGTCCACGTGAGCGTAGTGACGCTTGTCAGTTTCGTACTCAACGTGCGAGGTGGCAATGGTGATGCCGCGTTCTTTTTCTTCGGGGGCCTTGTCGATTTCGTCATACGAAATGAACTTGCCGCCGCTCTTCAAGTTGGCAACTTTGGTGATGGCCGCGGTCAAAGTGGTTTTGCCGTGGTCGATGTGGCCGATGGTGCCGATGTTTACATGGGGCTTTTTGCGTTCAAATTTTTCCTTGCCCATTGTACGTCTCCCTGGAGAAAATAATGTTTGCGTTTTACCTGCGTTACAAAAAAGTGCTTCAAGCCTTGCGTGTGTAACGCCTGCTCCTCGCGTAACGGCTGCGGCAGTGGGAAAAAAACCGTTGGGCGGCCCGCTGTCCGCATTCAGTCCCTGGACACCAGGGAACGTGCATTGGCGGACGGGTTGACTGAGGGGGAGGAATTCAGCAGGAATGGAGCGGGAAACGGGATTCGAACCCGCAACCCTCAGCTTGGAAGGCTGATGCTCTAGCCGTTGAGCTATTCCCGCACGCTACCGTAGTTCCCCGACAGGCACCCTGTCTCCTACAGCCAAGGCAGTTTTTTGTAACCAGCCACCAACCGTCCAAAAAATGGAAGACGGAAAAGTGGTGGTGGAGGGGGGTGGATTTGAACCACCGAAGTCTTACGACGACAGATTTACAGTCTGTTCCCTTTGGCCACTCGGGAACCCCTCCACTCTTGCCGCAAAGGTCGGGCAAGTGTCCGTCCTTTGTTCAGCGTAATATGGAGCTGGCGATGGGACTCGAACCCGCAACCTGCTGATTACAAATCAGCTGCTCTGCCAGTTGAGCTACGCCAGCGGCAAGAGTGCTATTTAGCCACTTCCGTCCCGCTTGGCAAGTAAAAAATGCATTTTCATGCAATTTTTTTAAAAATCTCGCTTATTCGCCGTTTTTTCGGGCTTGCGCCCAGGCTTCGATTCCAAGAAAAACACTTTTCCAGCGCTGTAGGGGCAGAGTTCTTTGAAAAAAGTCAAACCACTGCCCCGACCGTGGGCGCCTTCAAGCAAAACCGGCGCGGCTGCAAAAGCCCCCGTGCCGGTCCCAATGCTGCGCACGTGTCATGATGGCTTACTTCTTGTTTATTTCAAACCATTTTTTGCCGTCTTTGACGATATAGCCCTTTGGGGAAAGCTTCTTGCCCTTGAGGCCAGAGCAATTTCACTTTGAAATTGCTCTGGCGGCTGCGCGAGCAGACGCCCGCCGCGAAGGCGTAAGCGCAGCTTCAGCCGTTACGACAAAGGAAGTTACGGATGCTTCAAGAGTTGTAACGCGGGAAATTACGCTTGCAGACACCATGTGTAACGAGCGGTTTGTTTCCACACAACCACTGTCGCCATTCGTAAGGCTCGCAGGCTCGCCAACGACTGCCGCGAAGACAGCAGAGCTATTTATTTGCGCGGTTAAACGCCGAAGCGAGCGTGTTTTAAACTTTGAGAATATACATTTTCAAAGTTAATCTGCTCTAGGGTAGTCGGGGCCGTAGCGGTAGGCACGATGAATCATGTTCTGGTACATGTGCGTCACGGGTACGCCTTTGAGGGTGCGTAAAACGTGTTCAGCGTCCAGCATGACAGGGGGGGCCTTCCATGATCGGGCTGACGAATTCCCATACTACCTTTTTATCGCGCGTGACCTCAAAAAGGTGACCATGCTGGGTGGAAGTGACCAGGCAGTTGCCGTTGGGAAACTTTTGCGCTGCGCCCTGGCGATAGCTGAAAAAGCTGTTGCCGTCATTGGCGGCGTATTCCCAGACAATCTTGCCGGTGGTCATGTCCACTTCCAGCACACGGGAGCGGTTGCCCGACATGCCACTGTGCAGCGCTCGAGTCCCGCCATGTCCCTATGGGTGATGGGGGCTTCGAACAGCCCGTGCTGACGCAGCAGCCGGCGCGTGTCTGCGCCCTGTGCCGCGCCGTGCTCCAGCAGTATCCGGCCTCCTGGCATGAGAGCCCATGCGGCGGCCCGTATGGCGGCAGCAAGGTGGGCAAGGCCGTGATCCGGCGAAAAAAGTGCGCTGTGGGGTTCGTGCGCCAGCACTTCTTCCATAACCATGCCCCTCTCGGATTCGGCAATATAGGGCGGATTGCTCACCAGCATGGCGTACGCGCCACGCGACAGGGGCGGGCGGGTCATGTCCCCGGCGAGGCATGTCAA